>JAQGHT010000019.1 GCA_028291565.1 Planctomycetaceae bacterium
CAGTCCGTCGTTCTTTAAAACGTACCAGGAAATGGAATGTGCAATCCACTGAGATTCCGAGGGCGATGCTGCCGGTCATCATCATTCCGATATCGACATTCATTCCCAGGAATCCCACTACACCAAACACCAGCCAGATGGGAATCAAATTGGGAATCATGGCAATCATGCCATTCTTGAACGACTTCAAGGAAATGATCATCACGATCGAAATAATGCAGAACGCAGATGCAAAACTCTCCCAGAAACCGGTGAAGATCTCGTTCTGTGCGCTTTCCAACATCGGAGAAACACCAGTCAACCGCACATTGGCGCCTGCCAGTAAGACATTAAACTCATTCAGCATTTCCGCGGTTGACGGACCATTGGCCAGATGTGTGTCGATGCGGGCCGAAATTCGCCACAGACGATCTCCTGCCGCCAGATAGTCCTGATCCCCCGTTCGGGACTGGGCCGTCTTCAAAAGTTTCATAACCTCGAGAGCGCCACCATCCAACTCATGGGGAAAGAACGTCGCCAATGACAGAGTGTGACGGACCGAGGGGTGCGTCCTCAGCCGGCGCTCCAGTTCTCGAACGCGTTCCAACTTGTGGAGAAATGGCAAACCTGCTTCATCCTTGAAATCCACGACCGCTTCGATTGAATCGACCGGCGTCAGTTCTCGTTCGATAAGTCGCAAGTCCTTGGCGACTGTATTGTCGGTGGGCAGAAATTCCACGGGATCGATATGACTGCGAAGTCGCAGGAGACCAAGTCCCAGTACAAGCATGCAGAGTGCCGCTGCCGCCAGGATTCGACGATGATGCCGCAGCACCACTTTTCCCCAGCGGCGAAATACGCTTCCATGCGACTGGACTTTAACCAGGCAATTTGGCCAGGTGACTAATATCGCGGGCGTCAGCCCCAGTCCCGCAACCAGCGCCACCACCGACCCGATTGCCGCGGCAAGTCCAAATTGCTGCACGGGCACAATCGTGCTGACATTCAGAGAACACAGCCCGATCAACGTGGTAACGGTGGAAAGCATACAGGGCTTCCACGATTGCCGCATGGCATGCCCCAAGGGATCCGGTTGTCGTTCTTCGATCGCCGATGTGTAATAACTCAGGAGATGGATCGAAATTGACAGCGTAAAGATCATGACCATGATCGGTAGCGAGCCGAGAATGAAGTTCATCTCGCCGCCCCACAGCTTCAATATTGCCATCGTGAGATTGATACCCCACAATGTCAGCCCGAGCAGGGACAATGAAAGGCCCCAGTGGCGGGACGAATAGTAGAGTAATCCCAGACTCATAAAGAGTGTGACGATGAAGAACCGCCGATTGGCCTTCTGACTTCCCAGTCGATCGAGTTCACTGACAATGACCGGTGCCCCTGACAAGAATACATTCGGCCCATCCAGCTGGCAATAGTCCATTTCCTTCCGGACAGCCTTGACGAGTGTACCGCGGTTCCCCACAGCAGCGTCAGTCAAAACAGCAACCAACCCAGAAGTCTGTCCTGATTCAGACAGGACCAAGCCTTGTAGCCGGAACTCAGCTTCGGCAGCTTCGACGCCGAAGTCTTTCATGATGTTCAGGAAACGCTCGGGCGTCCAACACTGACGGATCCCAGGAATTCGTTCCAGACGTTTGGCCAGAGCTTCAAAAAGTCGCGTATCGCGGGCTTCTCCTTTGAAACCAATGACGATGACCTCTTCAACCCCAAAATCCCGCTTGAATTCCTCGTAGGCGGTACGTACCGGGGTCTCGCGCGGAAGCCACGTTTCGATATCGTTATTCGACCGAATGTTCTCGGCTTGCCAGAACAATACAGGAAACGACAACAACACGGCCGCGAGGAGGGGCAGGCTGTAGCGCTGGTAGAAGCTCGACAGCATACTCACTTGCCACCCTTCAATCAGTCCGTAAGTAAGTCGAGCCCCATATCCCGCACGTGGCTTGACCTACTGTTCGGCGAATCACAAACTGCGATTCCGGAAATTCCCGCCAGAGTTGAACTCCGATTTATTGAGGAAGAGTTCACGCGTCTGGTTGTCCGGTGAAGTACAACAGTGGAGGAGCGGACTTAAGGCGTCGAGCCACCACGACTTCACGGACGGTGCCGTGTTATTTTCAATTGCTTCAGTTGTTAACTATCGGACTCACCCATCCCTGACAGATGACGAATTCAGCTCGAGAATTCCGCCCAGCGGTAGTCTGGCGCTGACAATGTGGAGCAATCGGATTTTGCCTCCGCGAACAGCAGTTCCATGTGTGATAACAGACAACAACCTATCGCAAGCGCTTCTCGAACTGCCGATTGTGGCGACACGAGCGGTTGTTATGTCTTTCTATCGTGAGGTCGATAACCGCAAGGTCAGTAGAATTGGTGGTCAACGACACCGCCTATCAAGGCGATTCCTTAAAACCGTTACGGATGTTAAAGCCGACAGAGTTTGACAGCCGTGAAACTGAAAAAAGCGAAAGCGACTTTAAGAAGCTGACAAAGAACCCGGCAAGCGGTGAATACAAGCCCATTGTTTCTTCAATGTTTTGGATGCTTATAAAAAGACAGGCTCTGCAATTTGAGTGGGCTCAGATTGCGATTGCGACTTCAAGAGAAACCGCGGCAGAGTCTTGATTTTGGGTGAGATAACGGCCGATTCGCATCACAAGCCGATGCTTAATCTCGATCCCCGGAGTCCGGCCGGCGGCGGCCTTCCTTCCGTTCGGACTGCTCGCGCTTGGACTGCAGGCGGCGTTCTTTCACGCCACGGGAAGGTTTCGTCCGCTTCCGCTTCACTGGAGCAAGCCAGACAGCCAGAATCATTTCCTTGAGTCGTTCCAGGCAATCGTCCGCATTGCGCGACTGATCGCGGAAACGCTGGCCGCTGATGACGACTTCACCCAGAGTGGTGATTTTGTGCCGATAACGGCTGAGAAATCGAAGACGCACCTCATCAGTCAAATGGGGGGTCTGGGCAACATTCCAGTGCAAGATGGCCTTCGAATTGACCTTGTTGACGTTTTGGCCACCAGGCCCGGCACTTCGGGCATAGCTGAATTGGAACTCCTCGAGAGGAATTCGAATTTGATCATTGACCTCCAGCATCGTGGTTCACCGCCGCGTGTCGCGTCCGTCCTGAAACAGGCTTCACGCGGAGTCAATTGTCACATTCTGAACGGTCAGAATCCGAGCATCAAGAACCTTCGGCATGCGGCGGACACAACGTGCATCCGTCCCGGCGTTTGCTGCGCCAGCCATATAATAGTCATTGATTGATCGATGCAGCAGACTGACTGCCAGTGTTTCAACATCTTCCGCGAGAAGAAAAATTATCCCGCAGGCACGGCGAATACGTCGGCCACGTATCCATCGTAGTAACCTCCACACTCCTCGGCTAGACTGAACAGGTTCAGGACAAGTTGATCCAGGTAGGGATGGTCGGCTCGATCCAGACGCATGAGTTCGACACAGAACGGCGAATCAAATTCATCCGCGTCCAGACTTTCTCGCAATCGTGCCCGAAATCCCCCCGCCGCGATCCGCAGCAAGAATGCGTTTCTGCAGGCGATATTGGGAAAATAGGCCCAGTGGCAAATCGGCCGGGGCACTTCCAGTCGATTGCCACGCTCCGAAGCCATGGCTTGTCGCGAATGGTTCGCCATTGTCTGAAATTCAGTGCGATTCGGATAGAGATCGATGAAGTACATTTCCCAATCGGGATCGTCTTGAGCATCCAACTGGAAGTGATTGTAACTCGGAAACTCTCGCAAGACCGCGGAGACACACGAGTGGGCCAATGTTCCTTCCGGGGCTTGAAATGAGCACACCAGCAGCCCATGTCCCAGGACTCGTCCGATGAACAGAGCATGTAATTCGTGAGCCAACGCCCCCACGAGTTCCGCTTCGAGCTCATTCAACAAGCGTCGCTCGGACGCCGTTCCCAAGCCCTGAGTACCCGGGTCCAACAAGGGTATCGAGACCGTTAACAACACGGGGAGTTCCGGAATCGGAGCCAGATCTCCGACGGCCAGATTCACGATGACAGAATCGACCGCGGTACCAGAGTCACGAAAGAACACCCCGTACTC
>JAQGHT010000049.1 GCA_028291565.1 Planctomycetaceae bacterium
TTCACGACTCAGTCGATCCGAACAAGAAGCGATCAAGAAGTCATTCGAGCAGGAAATTGAAGCTCTGACCGAGCGTTTTCGTGTTTTGAATGATCCCGCGCAGGCAGCGCGCCGCGATGACCTGTTGACCGTTGCCAAAGTGAAGCTGTTTATCTCGGGAGAGGACCATCGTCCGCAGGTGGGCTTGCTTCAACGTCTCGCTTCGTGGTTCAGACGCCCGGCCAAGGTCGAAAAGAAGTCCCAGGAATTCATTCCGATCGACAGCATGATCTCACTGGATGCCAAAACATTGGAAGCTGGTTTACAGGAAAGAGAAGTCTTCGGTGAAATGAGCTGTCAGGACGGCGCCTTGCGGTCTGCGACCGTGTTTGCTGAGCAGCCCTGTTACATGCTGGAGTTCTTGCGAAACATCCTCGATATGCTCGATGAGGATGAAGAGTACAAGAAAAAGAGTGATGAAATCTACCGCCAACGCGTCCTCGACAAACAGGTCCGTCGTTTGTCCGTGTTCAAGGACCTGACAGACGAAGAGTTTCAAAATCTACGACCCCGTCTCGATCTGAAACGATTTTCCGCCGGGACGATCATATTTGATGAGCACGAAGAGTCAGACTGCCTGTACCTGGTTCGTCGGGGCCTGGTGAAGGTTGTCAAACACGCATCAGCGCTCCTGAGTCTTGAAGATCGTCGCCAGATCAATTGGATCAACCTCGCCGGGGAACTGATTGCCGGGGAGTCGGATGCGGCGACTTTCGCAGGCAAGATCTGGCACAAGCTGCCACATACGGTGCAGTCCGCGGCGCGGCAGATTGTCGAGCATCCCGATTCGAACGGTTCCGCCGCCGACCAGCTCATTGCGGGTCTTAATGACTTCATCCGTTTCACAAACTCGTGGAATGTCAGTCCCCAATTCTGGGACGAATTGAAAGACAAAAAGACCAATTTGATCGCCTACTGGGATTCCCCCAGCCTGGAGGAATTCGCGGCGGAATTCCCGGAAAGCCTGTTGAAATGGTCTGATTCAGCTGGTCGTGATTTCCGCCGTGAACTTCTGAAACTCGCGTGTCCGCACGGGCTTCCGCAGCGAGAAACACGTCCCACAAGAATCTTGAACTATCTGGGGAAAGGAGAAGTTCTCGGTGAACTCGGATTTTTCTCTGGAAAACCGCGTACCGCGACCTGCATCGCGTTCGATCAACGAGACCGCGGACATAAAATCAGCAAGCTTGATTTAAAGGCGAAGCCCTCGCGAGTCGAGTTGGTCCAATTGAAGAAGTCCGATCTGGCGCTATTTTCAAAAGAATTCCGTCTCAAACTGGAAGCCGCGAAGGACCGCCGTGAACAACGGCTGAAAGAAAACACCCCCGTTCGATCGACTGGTGTGCGCAGCCTGCAGAGCGAGGTCCCGGAATACGGTCATCTGGGCCTGGTCCAAGGTCAGCAACTCATGCTGATTGACCTGGAAAAATGCACGCGATGCGGAGCTTGCGTCGAAGCTTGCGTGGATGCTCACACCGATGGCCGCAACCGCCTGTATCTCGATGGTCCGCGGTTTGATAAATATCTCATTCCGATAACCTGTCGCAGTTGCCTTGATCCGGTCTGTCTCATTGGGTGTCCTGTCGGCGCGATCTACCGCGGAGACAACGACGAGATTCGCATTCGGAATCACTGCATTGGGTGTGCGACGTGCACAGATCAATGCCCTTATGGTTCGATTCACCGCAGTGAGCGAGAACCCGCGAAGACAGATGCGCCGGAACATCTCATTCAGTTGGAAACCGGCTTCACAGTCCGAGAAGTCACCAAAAAGGCGGTCGTGTGTGACCTGTGCAGTTCGACCGCCAGCGGACGTCCGGCGTGCGTTTACGTCTGTCCGCACGAAGCGGCATTGAGGGTCAATTCCCGAGATTTCTTTGGAAGCACGGAGGTCGAAACCGCATCTCGCTAGAGCCCCTGACTAGATGCTGGTCACGTCGAATACTCCGTCCGGTCCATTTGAGAGTCTTTATTCCACATACAGGAACTCATTTGCAGCCAGGACCGCACGGCAAAGACTTTCCCAAGCCCTCAGTTCCAATTCTTCGGCCTTGAGCTTCACAGCCGCGAGTTGTCGAAAGGTGCTGACATAGGCAATTCCACGTTGAATCTCGACTTCCGTCGCGGGTCGGCCGTAGGCTGACTCGTACAGCCATCGAATTCGAGCCGGCAGATCCAGGTCGGAACGCGAAATCATAGACTGCGCCAAACGCCGAGATTGATCCCGGACAAAGGCGCTGTTCATCATGAATAAAGCCTGCGGCGCCACTGTCGTCTGGTCCCGCCGTCCATTCAAGACACTCGGATCGGCAAAATCAAACGCTTGAAACAGTTCAAACAAGGCGCTGCGAATCACGGGCAAATAAATTGATCGACGATTGGTCTGATAGACCACAGGATTCACATTGGCGGTACTTGTGACATAGGCTCGATTCGCCGTCGTCAAATGAGTCCCGCCCATCGCATCGTCCAGACCACCGCTGACCAGCAGCAATGAATCGCGCAGAACTTCCACTTCCATTCTGCGTCGGTTCATGCGCCACCACAGCCGATTCTCAGGATCCCGTAGAGCCGCAGCAGCATCGTAGTGAGTACTTTGCTGATAGGTCGACGAAAGAATCAGCTGGCGATGCAACTTCTTGAGCGACCAACCTTGTTCAACGAATCGTTTCGACAGCCAGTCGAGTAACAGTGGATGCGTTGGACGTTCACCCAATCGACCAAAATTGTCGGGAGAGCGAACCAGTCCTTCGCCAAAATGCCATTGCCAGACTCGATTCACGATGACCCGCGGTGTCAATGGATGATCTGCATTCGCCAGCCAATTGGCAAGATCCAGACGTCCACTACTTTCCAGATTGACCGGCGGGGACTTCTCGCCAACGAGAATTTCCGGGAAATGCCGTGGGACTTCCGCACCGAGCGTAAGATGACTGCCGCGAACATGAATTTTCAGATTTTCCGGCTTCTGGTCGGAAACAGCCATGGTCTCGGGGAATTTTGGCAAGGCCGCTTCGAGACCCTTTAGATCGTCACGCGCCGCTTTGAGCGCCGTCAAGACTTCTGCGGGGAATCCAGTTTCGGCGTCTTTGGGAATCGCGAAGACCCCTTTTTCATCGTCCAGGACTCGGAGGAATGCCGACAGATCGGGATTCGCGTTCTGGCCCGCGGGTTTATCGGATGCAGATGATTTGAGAACGATCCGCGTTTTCTCAGCTTCGACGAAGCGGGTCGCATAGCGCTGTGCCAACTCTGCCAGATTCTCCGGCTGTTTGTCACCCAGCAAGCGTGCCACCTGGTTGTCCGGGGTCGCGGTGTCTGGTGTCAATTTGTGATCTTTGAGAAACTGATTCCAGGCCGTCCAGATCGACAGTGGATCTTTCTGTGACTGCTCCAGGACCTTGGAAAATTGCAACACGATACCGGGATGTAACAGCCCGGCTCCAGCCGGCTCGTCAACGATCACCCCCTCAGAATTCGGGACAGGGACCAGCAGGATCTTGTCGATGTGCGGAAAGAACGTCGGCTGTTCCAAACGCAGAATGGCCGGCCCGGCCGCAATGGGGAAGACTCCTTCGACAAACCAGGTTTGCGATTCCGGAGTCCACGAACCGGTGGTCTTTCCCGCGGCATCCGACTTGAGTAGCTGGCCATTGATTCGCAATTGACATGGTCGCGCTCCAGCCGCGGCATAACGCAATTCGATTTGATAATGGCCTGCTTGCGGAATCTGAAATTCGTGTTCGACAAAGTTCGGCGCTGCTCCCCGATTGACCAGCACGCCGATGTCTTTGCCGTAGTTGTCACGGTCCTTCAGGACATTGCCCCGGACATAGTCTTCCGCTTCGAGCAGAATCGCGCCTGGTAGTGATTTGACGTCGGCAGAATTGCCGAGTGGCCTGGCCTGTTCCGAGAGTTGCGCGAGCTGTCTCTGTCGTGTCGCCGCCAGCAGATATCTCGCTATTTGCTGCTTCGCGGTAGCCAAAAAGGCCCGATTGCCGTTTGTCACATGCTGCTGAACAATTTGTTTTTGCGCCTCGATGCGGACTTGGTGCGCGTCTCGCGATTTGATCTGTTCAGGCGTCGCGAGTGGGCGTTCTTGCCAGCGGGCGACGACGGAATAGTTTTCCATCGTTTTAGTACTTTTGAACATCCCCCCTAACGCATAATAATCCGCTTGCGACAGTGGATCAAATTTGTGATCGTGACAACGGGCGCAGCCGAGCGTCAAACCCAGGAAAGCGCGCCCGATTGTGTCGACCTGTTCATCAATGATATCCATCTGCATTTTCACTGGGTCATCTTCGGCCAGCATT
>JAQGHT010000065.1 GCA_028291565.1 Planctomycetaceae bacterium
TGAAAGGCTGGGAAGAATTTCAGGCCCGGCTGCTTAAACAAACGCCCTCGGCAAGTCTCGTCGCACTTTCGTCGGGTCTCGATGCGGTCCGGCCAGGTGTGCTTAAGAGTTGGCAGCCGAATTCAGAACCTGTCAATTTATTGCAACTGTCGCACGATGGCAAACTTCTTTACTGTGGAAGTGGCAAAGATTTGACGGTACTGGATTTAGACACGTGGCAAATGAAGACGCGGTTGGAACGCATTGGTCAAGCGGCGCAAGTGGTACCTCACGCCACTGGCGACCTATGCCTGGTGCGCGGGGATCGCATCAAGTCTGCAATGTATGATCCAAATTATGATTTTGACTCATTGATGATCTATCGGTGCGAGGACGGTCGCCGCCTGCTGAGTGTTCCGGGATACTGGCGAATGCGTATGCCAGGCCAATCTGCGGGTGCTGCACTCAGTTCCGATGGCAGGTCACTCGTGTTGTCCGCAGATTCACGGGAAGAGAAAGCCTATCTCAATGTTATCGAACTGGCCACCGGCAAAATCCAACGCTCGATCAAGCCACAGACGAATGCTTCCAACTTCCCCGTCGAGATTCGCACCTCACATTTTTTTGATGAAGGCCGAAAACTGCTGACCATTGCCAATTACGACTATAGCCGGATCTTTTCATTTCCCGATGGTGAGGAGGCGGAGCCCCCATTTTCCATTCCGCTGCGCGGGAACTCCCTGGGCCCGGTCGCGTTCAGTAAAGACGGCAAACGACTCGCCGTCGCGGGTAATTATCCGTCTCCCCCCAGTCGCGTGCCCGACGCGGCCGAAGTCACCGAAATCATCCTGTGGGACATGGAAAAACGCGAAGCCGTAACGCGTCGTGGATTCGGCCGCGAATTTGTGTCGAGCATCGCAATGCTCCCCGACGGTCGAATCGTCGCCGGAACCAACACCGGGTTGTTGTCGATTTGGCCAGCAGACCAAAAGCTACCGGTACGGCGCGTTCAGACGGATTTCGGTGGCATTTACCATCTCATTCCGTGGCAAAAGGGAACGCAGTTGTTCATGGGAGACTCCGGCGGACACATTCGCCTGGTCGATCTCGAGAAATTGGCTCCGCCACTGGAGAAGATGGGTGCGTTTGCTGCCCCTTTGCAAATCAGCGCGGATGGGCTGACTGAAGTACTCGCCAGTTCTGAAAAGCTTTACTTGCGGTCACGTTCGGACGACAAAATTCAACATACATTGCCGATGACCTACGTCCCTGGGCTGGGAGAAATCTGGTCCGCAGGACTGGAGACAGCAGACAAGTCTGTGTGGCTTGGCGGCGACGGAGCGGTCGCACACTGGGTGCCGGGTGGAACTGCGCCCAAAGTGGTGACATTCAAACATGAAGGCCGTTTCTCGCTGCTAACACCCAGTGCAGAGGCTTTCGCGAAGAAACTGCTGGAAGAAAACCGCGCCCGCAACTACGATCCGAAACGCGGTCCAAACCCCACGACGGTGCGCATTCCGGATGGCAACAGTCGGGTCGTGGTATCGCCCAACGGCCAGTACGCTGCGATTTGGAATCCGATGCGGATCGGCTTGTTCGATCCCCTGACAGGTGAATTGCGCCATTCACTGGAGCCCAATGCGGAACCGGCAGAAGAAGCCAAGCCCGTTGATTCAAGCCCCAGAGCCCGCATGCTGCAGCAGCGCCTGTCGCCGGGCCCCAAAGTGATCCGCTTCGAGAGAGACGGTGTCTTCATTTCCAACAATCGACTGGCGATTGAATACCTGCAGACTGACAGAAAACAGAAAGTTTTCGGCTGCAAGGTCTTCGACTTAGAGTCGGGAAAAGAAGTCCTAGACCTGCCGTATGGACCTCAACCGCATGGCAGTGCTCGAATTCCATCGCTGCAGAAGATCGTCGTTGTCAACACACCTGCGGGGAAAACGGATCGGGTGTTGGAGATCCACGACCTCATCACAGGCAAAATGGAGTCGGCACCTATGCCGAAGGAACCGATCGGGCAGGTACTCGGCGCAACTCGGGACGGAAAATATCTTCTCTCGGCTGACAATGAATCGGGAACAGTCTTCGTCTGGGACTTTCCATTTCGGACCTTGATCCGACGCTTTCAGCTCGGGGAAAAGTCCGTCCAATTCCAATTTGACGGAATTGCGTTGACCGCCACGCAACCGCAAACAAAACTGAGCTGGACATTTCGATTTCAACCGTGATCTGGAAGTATTGAACTAGAGGGTCACTCATCCGAAGTCTCACGACTTCAGCTACGAAGAATGCGTTGGACTTAACCGCGATTTTTCACCAAATGTTTTGCCACCCGCTAAAACATCATCACGTTAGACATAGTCGATACGAAACGATTTGTTTGTGATGAACACGACTGTCACATCTGCCTCGGCACTCGCGCCGTGTTCCATTACTTCGCCTTCCGGAAACCAGACGAACGTACCTGGTCCATAGGTACCGCGGTGCGTCACGAGCGTCCCTTCGAGCACGAACATGCCGTGGCCGCAGGGGTGCGTGTGGCCGGGATTGATCACGCCCGCCGGATACCGCACCAGCCGCACGAACATGCCCGTTTCGGGATCTTCGTACAATTCCTTGCGAAACAAAGCGCGCCCGAGCTTTTCGTTGAATCGCTCGAGCCACGGCACTTCGTTGGTGTTGATCGCGTAATAGGCATTGGGATCGTTGGACATGAATTCGTCTCGATGTGTTTGAAAATCGCTGGTTGACATGGGTAACCAGTTACATCGCGATATTTTCGTGAATCACCGATGCCGGGTCAACCGCCTGGCGAAAATGGGGATCATGCCACGGCCACCAAGTACAGGGCGTGAGAAAGTTGTGCATGCGGAACGATCAATCAACAGTTTTTGTCGAGTTTTCTCATCTGCGAAATCTGCGCCATCTGTGGACGATAATCTCCCAAGCTCGGACGGCCGAGGGCTGCCATTCCCGATAATGCCGGCGACTTGAACACTTCCGGGTTGACACGTACTGGTCGACCAGTATGATACGCCCCGTAGATCATTCTTCGAGGCAACTTATGACCGATCCCAATCCGACTGAACGTGAATTGCAAGTCCTGAAAGTGTTATGGCAACATGGCGAGGCGACAGTCCGCGAAGTGTGGAAAGTTCTGAGTACTGTGGACAGTGAGTTGGCCTACACAACGGCACTCAGTCTGATGCAGGTGATGGAACAAAAGGGGCTTGTCAAACACCGGGCCGATGGCAAAGCCTACGTCTATACGGCACTGGTGCGACAACAGAATGTGCTGGGTAAATTGGCCTCGGGTTTTCTGCAACGTGTTTTCGACGGGGCCGTGGATGAGTACCTGGTTCATGCACTGGCAGCTCAACGGCCCAGCGACGCCGAGCTGGATCGTATGGAGCAAATGATCGCTGAGGCTCGTGAGCGGACGAAATCGAAACGGAAGCCAGGAGGCGCGTCGTGACTTCATTCCTGCGCGAACTGACTGCATGGCTCATCGACTATTATGCCGCATCGACGATGCTTCTGATCTTCGTGGGCACCGCCCGAGCCTTTCTGAGACAACCGATCCATCGCATGGCATTGTCCTGGGCCACTTTCGGAGGTCTGGCACTATTGATCGGGCTTTGCGCAACTCCGTCCTGGCCGCGGATGACACTACGCCAGCGGCATGAGCAGCCGCTTCACGTGGACAGCGGCGCGGCTTCAGCAGTATTCCCTCAAAGAGCACTGGAAGCGAATGCCAGTCATAGGCTGATCAAGAGGTCTCAAGCGTTGCCGATTGCGGCTCCTCTGCCAGATCGGATTGCGGCGTCGCCGTCTCCTGCCACACCTGAACATACTTTGGAAACACTCTGGCCTGGACGCGACATCTTACTGGCTCTCGCATTTCTGTCCGGAGCCAGCATCGTATCAATCTGGGAATTGGTTGGATTCCTGCAGGTACGACAATTGCGGAGAGCTGCACGACCAGCCCCCGAATTCGCCTTTCAAGAACTGAAGTGTGTCGTGCCTGGTGACGATCGCATCCCTCAGTTGCTGATCAGTGCACGAATCAACGCCGCGGTCGCGGTGGGAATCCGGCGGCCGGCGATCGTCTTACCGTCGGACTCCCTGGCCGCGTCCGAGCGAATAGTGTTGCGCTCATTGCTGGCTCATGAATGGGCTCATATTCGGTGCTATGACCTGTGGCTACTGGCTGTTGCCCGGTTTTTATTGATTTTTTTGTATGCTCAGCCTCTCTACTGGTGGCTGCGGCGACAGATTCGAATGGATCAGGAAGTATTGGCCGATGCCACCGCAGCTGAAGCGTGTGGCTGTCAGATCTATGCCGAGAGCCTGGTGATCTGGGCTCGGCGGCAACCACGACGTCAGCCACGGTTGGCTGGCGTCATCGGAATCTGGGAATCTCCAGGACAACTAACGCGAAGGATCGCCATGTTGCTCGACGAAAAGTACAGTATCCTCACACGGTCTTCCCGCCGCTGGCAAGTCGGCGTGTACCTGACAACGGCGGCACTCGTTATCGCTCTATCATTGGTCACGCTTCGCCCCAGCCGGGCAGCGCGCGCCTCCGAGCCACCGCGCGAGGACACCAAACCTGGGACGGCAAACAAATCCGTTGGAGTCGTGGCCGACGCGACAAACCAAATTAAGACTCCAGATAAGACTGCGGTGAAGAAGTCTGAGTTGCTTGAAATTGACGGAACATG
>JAQGHT010000069.1 GCA_028291565.1 Planctomycetaceae bacterium
TCCGGCTCCGATTCCCGATCCAGATCCGTCGAACATTCCGCCGTCTCCTGAGCCTGCAGCCGAAGATGCCGACCCCATGTCGGTGCCGCTGCCAGCTCCGCCGCGTCTACCCACGCAAGTGAAGACCCGCCAGCCCAGGCAGTTGCCACCACTTCCGGATTTGCCGGATCTGAGCGACGCTTCACCGTCATTTCGTCAAACGGAAAAGCTGCCTGATGTGCCAAGTCTCCAGAACGAGCCGAGTTTTCCGGCGGCACGCGGATTCCCCATTGTCCCTCCACAATTCCAAGTCGCGATTCCTCGGGTGGCTGAACGTCCACCGCGAGATCGGCAGCCGGTTCAGTTGCAAACACCCGAACTCGAATTGAATGCGGAACCGATCAATCCGAATTCGGTCAACAATGATCCCTTTGACGATGAGCCGCGGAGTCAGGGCGGGAACTCGTCCTCGGGGCCAGTTCCTGATCCGAATGATGATGAAAACCTGGAGCTCTCACCGGTTCCTCCCCCGCCCACTCTTGACCCTGCCGATTCCGAAATCGAGCCCCAATCCTCAAATCAGGGAGCTGATCAGGATCTTGGCCGAAGCCGATTGAAGCACGCCGATGTCGAGTCTGGGGAGCTGCCCCCGCATTCGGCGCAACGGGGACCTCGAAACCGCGGAGTTCTGCGAGTTGTGAATCTGCGATTGGCGCGAAATTCGCGAGTGGGCCCGGAATCCGCAATTGATTCCGAGACCTTGCATGCTGGTCAAAAAATCCTCGTTCAAGGGGACTTGGCCGGTTTGAACACGGCGCAATCTGATGGGCAGTATCAAACGCGAATTTGCTACCACGTTGAACTGTTGGCCACGCGAGAAAATGTGGTGCACAAAACGGAACGTCAATTCACAGGGGAATTTGTCCGTTCACGGAGCGGCGTAACGCAGGTTTCACAATGGCTCACGGTCCCGCCTCAACTTCCACCCGGAACGTATCGGCTGCGGTTGCGGGTCCAGGACGAGATCTCGCAAGACGCCGCGGTGACGACTGATTTGCGAATTCGCGTACTCTAAGATTTATTGTGCAACTTCAAACTCTGCGTATCGACCTTGCGAGATGCGGTGCACCAAGCGGTTGGGGCTCATTTGAAAAGACTTGTCCCATCTGCGTGGCGCAAACAAAAAACCGGGAGTTGAGGCAGGCTCAACTCCCGGTTGGGACATCCTTCTGTCGCATGTACCGTTGTAGATGCGACTAAGCATTGGTCTATCAGGTAGCAGGCGTCCGCCAGCAACACTTGCTGATTGACACTCAACTTCAAACCAGTCTGTCATCCTGACGTGATTCTAGGAGAATCGATCAGGATGTAATTCCCTCAACAGAAAGGCGGCTGGCAAGTCTCACACGAGCAGAAACAGCTCGTATTAGCGTCGCATATCAGCGGTGCCCATCAAGTCAAACTCCCGAGGTCCATGCTCGTAGCAATCCTCATTGTGCCATAGCGGCAAACCCGCGGCATAACGAGCGGAAAGCATCAGAACTTTGGCTTCGGATCCAGGTTTTGCACGTGTTGGCTTGTAGGGATCAATACCGAGAGCCGCAAAATCTTCTGGCTCAAATTCGGCTAATTCCCCATCTTCATCAAACGGCTCGGCGCCGCCCAACAGGTCATCACCCAGGTCGAACTCTTCATCGAGGGAATCTTCCTCGAAATACTTCGACATCGTCCACTCCGGCTAAAACAGGCCCAAGAAACAACGCGACCACGCGACACACACCGAAACATACCACGACCCCTATGGCGTGGCGGCATGATCAACCCACGTGGCGGTAAACGACACAAAACACCTACCGGGGAAACCGGCAGGCTACACATGGTGAGCCGTAATGACTCAAAACAGGCAGGCAATCAGGTAGGAACATTTCTCAAATGGTAAGCTTCGACAGACTGACGGAATGGCAACTCCGTTCGAATCATTTCTTACCCCAAATTAAGAATTAAATGGCTTGCCCGTATCAACTCAGGCGGACCGTATTTCGCTTGCACGGACCGGCTTGAACTCGTACTGACCAGCCAGAGCATACTCCATCGACAATCGTTGCATGATTGCCACAGGCAATTTCTGGCGACACTAAGTTTCGTCGAGTTCGAATCTGTTTCAGGTTTGATCCTTTTTCAAGATGACTTTGGCCCTGATCGATCGTGTCTCCCAATTGGCTGGATGAAACCCAAGCCATTGGAACCGTCACAAACACAGCCCTGTCTAACTCAACCTGCGAATACCCATTCTTAAAAAAATAAACCGAAAGTCAATCAAAAAACTTACAATCGGTTCTGTTTTGATGATTTTCTTGTAAACATCTTACAGACAGCAGGTTACAGCCCCATAAAAACTTGCCAAATCGCGCAATTCGATTCAAGTTTTAAACCTTGGTGCAACCGAAGCGGCAAACCGGCGCCTTTCAAACTGTCCTGGTGACAATTTGGGTAGTTTCTCGTGCGCAGATTCAAATGGTCAGTAACATCGCCCGCGAAAGCGTTCGGTCGCCGTTGCACGACTGCCTGATGTCTGGCGATTTGGCCGCGGATCCCCTCTCGGGCTCGCGATATCGCTCATTTCTTGGGGCGTTCCACCTGGTAGCGTTTCAGCTTGCGATCCAATGTGGAGCGTTCAATTCCCAAGATTTGGGCGGCTTGCGATTTGTTCCACGCTGTCCGGTCCAATGTCGCCATAATGTATTCTTGTTCGAGCGACTCCAAGGTCAACTCTCGAAAATTCAAACCGGTGCCCGTGGAGATCATTCCGGAATCACCGGACGTCACTCCTAAACTTGACAGTTGAATATCCTGGTCGCCGACATATTCACCAACACTCATGATTACGGCCCGTTCGACCACATGCTGCAATTCGCGAACATTGCCGGGCCAGTCATAGTCTGCAAGCAATTCCAGTGCCGCAGTTGTGAAGCCGCGTACGGAACGGCCTGATTTCCTGGTGAAACGCTCGAGAAAATGATTTGCCAGGATCGGTATGTCACTGCGATGTTCACGCAGTGGCGGGACCATAATTTCTACAACGTGCAGACGAAAGTACAAATCCTTGCGGAAAGTTCCCTGAGTCACCGCCAGTTCCAGATCGCGATTTGTCGCCGCGACAACTCGGACGTCGGCCTCGACGGAAATTCCTCCCCCAACACGCTCGTAAGGATGGCCTTCCAGAACTCGGAGAAACTTGGCTTGAATGTTGAGACTCATCTCGCCCACTTCGTCGAGCATCAGCGTCCCACTGTGTGCTTGCTCGAATTTTCCCTGTTTTCGAGCGACAGCTCCGGTAAACGACCCTTTCTCGTGACCGAATAATTCACTTTCCAACAGGCTTTCAGTCAACGCGGCGCAATTCAAACAAACAAACGGGCCGGTTCGTCGGCGAGAGCTGAAATGAATGGCGCGGGCCACCAATTCCTTGCCGACACCACTTTCCCCCCGTACCAGGACAGTCGCGTCCGTCGGGGCGATGCGGCCTATTTTGCGGTTGATCTCTTCCATGGGCGGGCTGTTGCCCACCAATTCGCTCTCGATGCCCAGTTGCTCGCGTAAGGTATGCAAATCGTCCTGCATCCGCGCTAAGCCGGCTGCCAATTGCTCCTGACGCCGCAGGCCTTCCAGAGCGACACCACATTGATCGGCGACTGCCAATGTGAATTCGACGTCATCCGCTTCGAGTGGATTCGTGGGATTCGTCGAATAAAGGTGGACCAGTCCGTAGAGTTTATCGTTCACTCTTAAAGGAGCGCAGATGACGGTCTGAGCCTGAATCTTGCCTAAACTGTCGCGTTCGACCAGTTCGGGATCGTCTGAAACGCATTTGGCTCGTACCGCTTCTCGCGTCGTCAATACTGTCCGCGACAGATACTCCGAAATCTTTTCGTACGGCTTGCGATCTTTTGATTTGTAGACCAGCAGGGTCAATTTGGAAGGATCAATCGGCGTGGCAACATCGGGTGGCAGCAGGAGGATGGCCCCAATATCTGCTGGTGTGCTTTCGAATAAACCTGCCAGGACAATTTCAGCCAGTCGGCGGGGCTCGTGCGCCGTCCCCATTTCCATTGCCAGCTTGTAGAGTTTCGCCAGTTCCTGGCTGGTCCGGTCACGCGAGAATTCGGCACTTGTGGCGCCTTCTTCGAATCGGGTGCTCTTCTTGCGTTCAACAATTTCCGGTTCCGAGGCTGGCGTCTTGGAGACTTGCTCCAATCGCATGTCGACGCCCGTCTCACCCTCTAAAAAAGTTCG
>JAQGHT010000075.1 GCA_028291565.1 Planctomycetaceae bacterium
CGAGTTCCTCGGGCTTGGAGTCTTCTGACAGATAAGGCTGTAAGCGTTCGACGATCTTTCGAACCCGCAATTCGGCATACAAACGACTGGCCGTCTCGCGGGAATGTTCAGAGCGAAACAGATCCGACGACCAGCTATACAATTGCCAGCCGGCCATGATCGTGGCAATCAGGACCGGCAACATGACCCCGGTCAGAATCGCCGATGAAGTGATCGCGGCTGCCCAGGCTCTGCGACCATGCGTTTTGGTCAGGAAATAGCGGAACATCGGTTGGCACAACAGCGACACAACGGCAGCCAGCGCCAAGGGCAGAAAGAACGGTTGGACAACCTGTATGAAGGCCAGTCCCAAGCAAGAGATCAGAACGGCCAGCACAATCAACGAAACGACGCGAGGCATCATGGGCTGTCAAATCGCCTAGAGAATTCCAATGTCACAGCTTTGGAGCCGCTGGGACTGAATTACAATCAAATCGGAATCTCAGTGTAACGATTTCTTCGCTCTACAACACTTGTGTCGCCAGCACGCGGAATATTGGAACTGAGACACGGTGCTGACGCATTCAGCGGGAACTCCAGCGGAGCTGCACAAACTTTTGGTTAAGGACTGGCGAATCAATAAGTGTCGGAACCATTTGCAGGACGTCCACCCCCTCTCCAACATCGCGCCAGACGGACAGGAATGTCCGTCCTACAGCCACGCGACATCGTCGCGTGGCTTGAAGTACCGACTGTTATTGCTTGGCTAATCCTAAAGCGCCGTAGGAAATCGAACAGCGACCACGTTGCAAAACTATTGTACCGAGCCATAAGTCAGGCGATCCCCTTGCGGCTTGATTGCAAACCAGACCAATCCACCGAGGCCGCTGATGACGCAGGCTACGGTGATTGATGCGGGCCAGCCGATTTGTTCGGCCATCATGGGGGTCAGTACCGGAGAGATCAGGCCGCCGACATTTCCGCCAGCGTTCATGAAAGCCCCTGAGAAGCCGCGCAACTTGCCTCCAATATCTGTCGCGGTCGTCCAGAATACACCCTCGCAGATTCCCAGGGCTGCCATTGAAATCGCCAGGCAGATGGCGACATTCCGTTGTCCTTCAACATTGACACCTAACAGGGCGAACAGGGATCCGAGCACCATACCGCTCATCACAATGCTGCGACGGCCTCGAATTGTGCCCAGCTTTTTACAGACCGCATCCGTGCTGAGTCCGCCGATTGCCATCCCGGCACCCATGGCCAGCATGATGTAGAAGGAAGCTCGCCGCGATTCGATATCGGGAACATGCAGCACTTTCTCAAAATAGTAACCCATCCAATAAAAGAAGAGGTACTGTAAATAGCTATAAGCCGCATAGCTGAGAGTCAGCAACCAAAGATTCGCCTGCGACAGAAGTGACCAGGCGGCTCGCAAGTCCAGCTGGTCAGTCACGGCCGACTTGTTTGTGGGAGCAGGCAGCGATGACGACGCGATGCTGTGCCACAGAATGCCGTAGACTATCAGCGACGTCCCGCTGACGATGAAGGCGAGCGGCCAATTCAATCGATCCATCAGCCAGCCGAAGACGGGGTAACAGCAGGCGATACCAAACAATGCACCGGCATTGACCAGGCCATTGGCGGTGGCTCGGCGTCGGTCGACGATCAAGTCCGAGACGACATGCGCGGCGCCCGGGTGGAGTGGCGCGCTGCACAATCCGGCCAGACCGCGAATCACAAGTAATCCCAGCCAGAGATTCGCAGGTGTCGTTGTCACCCAGCCCAGCATTCCGGTCAGCGCGACAAATGTGCCCATCGTCAAGCCGTACCAGGTCATCACCCGAGCTGAACCGAAGCGGTCGATCAGCCAACCGCCCGGCACCATTCCAAGAGTATAGACAATGAGAAACGCGGTGTAGACCCAACCCATTCGAGTTTCAGTGATCCCGAGTTTTGGGATGAAAATCTCGCTACCGGCGACAGCGATGCCAACTCGATTGAAGTGCCCGATCGCTGCGAATCCCATTAACAACAAAACGATTCGCCAGCGAGCCAAAGCCGATAGCGAGCTTGGAACTTCCGCGACGTGGGCCATCAGTGATCCGTTCCTTCCGACATTGGGATGTCATCAAGACGCGCCACCTCGGATACTGGCCGGATTGAGTGAGGCGCGATCACTCGCTCCCCCCACCGCGCGCTGCTCACTGCCAGTTATCATTAATCCAAGGACTTCCAGGCGACTGGAAACACTGTAGCGAATTGAGGACGAGTTTGCAGGTGCGCAGTAGAAACTGATTCGGCAGGGGCCGGCGAAAGTTGCCGGCCTGATCCACCGGAACACGCTGGAGCGGTTTCACTTTGCAACTTCCGGTGGATGTGCTCGCGTGTTCGGTACCCTTCGTCCTGGTACTCGGGGGAGAGGTGTTGGGGGTGACGGAAGACCGCGTGGCTCCGCATTGGAAATGCCATTTTTCGCAGTTCACAAATGACGAACGCCAGATGACAAATGACCCCTTCCCGAGTCGAAATCTCACGACAGTAATTAATGCGCGGGTCGTTTGTGCCTGATTAAAACGGCTGCCGCCGGT
>JAQGHT010000147.1 GCA_028291565.1 Planctomycetaceae bacterium
GAGGGCGGCGACGCACACGAAGCGGTTAAGGCGATTGGTCAGCTATTCGACACGAATTTCAGGCCAGTTTAGCCGGTTGCTGCTGAGCGAGCATGACTACTTGAGCAGTTCAGATCTGCCACTGCTGTCGAAAACGGTACCATCAGTTTTCGGGCAGGACGCGAATCAATCAGACCAACGCAAACGCCCTGGAATTTTCCAGGGCGTTTGCGTTGGTCTGATTGATTGTCACCAAGGCTGCAGCTTTTATTCCGCGTGCATGTGGCGAATAATTGCGTCCGCCATTCCCGATGTCCCGACTGCGGTCGGATCGTTGCGATCCGGCTTCATGTCATAGGTGACATCTTTTCCCTCAGCGATGACTGCGGCGACAGCTCTTTCCAGCTTTTCGGCTGCTGCCTTTTCGCCAATGTATTCCAACAACATTTTGCCCGACAAAATCAACGCTGTCGGATTGACCTTGTTTTGCCCCTTATAGCGCGGCGCGCTGCCGTGAACCGCCTCGAACATCGCTGTGTCAACGCCAATGTTCGCTCCCGGAGCCACTCCCAGTCCGCCCACCAGGCCGGCACACAGGTCGCTCAGGATGTCGCCGTACAAATTGGGGAGACAGATCACATCATACAGCTCGGGCTTTTGCACGAGTTGCATGCACATGTTATCGATCAGGCGCTCTTGATAGAGCAACGTACCGTTAATGTTCGGGACCTTGCCTGCCAGAAACGGGTCTGGTTGAACGCCTTCAGCCAGCTTTTGTTCTTCGAATTTGGCTCCATATGCGAGTGCCACAGCGCGGGTTTCATTATAGAATAGCCCGTCCGTGTACTTCATAATGTTGGCTTTGCTGATCGAGCAAACCGCTTTGCGCTTGTTCTTGATCGCCCAGTCAAATGCGTAGTCACAAATGCGACGACTTCCTTCGTAGGACATTGGCTTGATGCTGATGCCCGTGGTGTCGAGTCCCGTTTCGATCTTTCGACCGGTGGCGATGCCGTTGATGAACTTGATGAGATCTGCCGTAGCGGGCTTGCCTGCTTCGAATTCAATCCCGGCGTACAGGTCTTCGGTGTTTTCTCGAACAATCACCAGGTCGACATTGGAATCGCTGAAATAGGTCCGTACGCCCTTGTAGGTTTTTGCTGGACGCAGGCAGGCGTAGAGTTGCAATTCTTGCCGGAGAAAGACATTCACACTGCGGAAGCCCTTCCCGATTGGTGTTGTGATTGGGGCCTTGAGTGCCACTTTGTTGGCGCGAATGGATTTCAGGACAGCGTCCGGAACCTTGCCGACTTTCTCGATGACTTCAATGCCACATTCCTGGACATCCCAGTCGATCTTCACTCCAGTGGCGTCAAGGCAACGACGTGTGGCCTCGGCAATTTCGGGACCGACCCCGTCACCGGGGAGAAGTGTCACGTGATACATGAATCGCCTTTCGAAAACCCGCAACACGGATGAGCCATTTGTGGTCTCATACCGAAAAATGGAGCCTCGGCAGTCCATGGAAAAAACGACTCATACAGCCACTCTCTCCCCGGAGTTGCAATTCGCCGGAAGTTCCCGCATGCTGGTGCCAAGACCGAAGATTGCACGGTAGCACAAGGCCCGCGCCGATTCAAGAATGGGCCGCGTAGTCGCCAGTATTACGGGAGATTGGGCCACTCGGGTGAAGGTTTTCGCGACCGCTTCCGAAGTTCGGCAACTTGGGTTGTGCTGCTGAAATCCACGTTGGGAGAAACTTCCGGACAACGCCTCCAAGTCAAAACCTGGAGAGTTACCACCCCTTTAAATCCGTGCCAAGCGCGGTGCCGCGTGTCAGTTGTGTGCCTCTCGCCCCGTTTATCACGCGGTGCGGCACGGCTGTCAGCGACGGACCAGCGGGCCGTCCAAGTTGGCCCAAGTAGCGGCTGTCCGGAAGTCTCCCGACGTGTTTCTTTCTGTTCGAAATAGAATCTGGTCGTCGTTGCTGTTGATTCTCTTAAAACGAATGACCGCAGGCACGATCTGAAGTCGAGAACTTCGGTGGCAAAAATCGTTGTGTTTTTTTATCCGCGCTCGAAAAACGGTATCACTGAAGGTCGGCGGTTGTCAGATGGATGAGATGGGTCGCTCAGGCCAATCGTGGTGTCAACAGGCAATTCCCACAAGGACGGGTTTCTTCAACGGAAAGTGATGCGAAATCGTGGCCCGACTGCGTGAATTGACGATACCTGGATGCATCGCTTTTCGCTTCACAATTGCTATTCAATGCGAGCATAGCCTACTGAATGAACGCGTCATGTCAATCGATACGCAATGTTTTTTTTCTTACGTCGTGATGGCTTGACAAGAGAACGGTGAAGTTCCCACAACCGTCGACAGAATCTATTCGCCCTTTCCGGTAATCGGTGGTTGCATCATGCCGCGCTTTGTCGTATTGACTCACGACCATCCCTCTTGGCATTGGGACTTCATGCTGGAAATTTCTGGCGCTTTGCGGACCTGGCGCCTTGACGCGGATCCGTGTTCGCGCGGTCCGATTCAAGCAACTCTGTTGCCGTTGCATCGCCTGGAATATTTAGAATACGAAGGTCCTGTAAGCGGCGGTCGCGGCGAAGTGTATCGCTGGGATCGCGGAGTTTACGATGTGCTGGATGAAACTCCCCATAGAATAGTGGTCAAATTGGTGGGAGTATTGTTACGGGGAGTGGTTGAAGTGGAAGCGAGAGGTGATGAGACGTGGTTTTGCTTCGCCGCGGATGATTGAGCGGCGTTGAGCGTCATTGTTCCCGACTCAGCTGCTGGCACTTCTGTAACAGCGTAGCGAAAACTGAAAGATCGCTCGCGAGACAAGCAGGCCGCCGAACGCAGATGCCATCGCCACCAGCCAGATCCACGAGGGCTCAAGCGTCTTTTGAGCGAGGACCTGCGACGGCACGGTCACGACCAGCAAAATGGGAATACAGTAGGTGAATACTGCCAATAAGACGCCGCCGCCCCAAAGAGCCTTGCCATTGTAGATGTCTTTGGGGTAGCGAGCGAAAATCGTGATGTAGAACCAGAAATCGTGCAGCCCCTGATTCCTGCCGAGCCAGATGCTGGTCGACGCGAGGCTGATCATCAGACTGTAAAAAAAGGTGACCGCGACCCCAATCAGGCCCAGATAGGCGACAACATCCAGAATACCAATTGGACGGCCGAGATTCCACAACCCATAACTCAGCAGGCCGATCGAAAATGAGAGCTGGCTGAATGCTGACAAGTCGATCTTTTCGAATGATATTAAAAACTGCGTGTCGATTGGCTTGAGCAGCACAAAATCTAAGTTTCCCGAACGAATCGCTTCACTGAAATTGGCGCAATTCGGTAAGAACAGCGCTTCGGTGAGCGTGTTGATGATCATTCCCGTGGCCATGAATGTGAAGAATTCATCCCGGGTCCAGGTGTTGATTTCAGGGACTTTGCCGAAGATGACATTGAACAGGAACAGCTGTGAGGCAAACCAGATTCCTTCGGTGATCATCTGGATCCAGAAGTTGCCCCGCATGGATAATTCACGGATCAATGAATTGCGAAGGAAGGTCCAGAAGACGCGGGCGTAATGAATCATGAACTTAACGTTTCAAATGACTA
>JAQGHT010000177.1 GCA_028291565.1 Planctomycetaceae bacterium
GTTATGAAGAATTGGTTCAATTCGATGTTCCGGCGAAAAAGTTCCCAACCTGTAATGAACGCTGAGAAATCGTCTGCTGCAGGATGGCACCATGAAGCCGAGCGAACAGGCTTCATCGTGCATGACACAGCAGTAACATTTCTTGCCAAATACTATCGCCGTCAATTTGACGTTCCGATTCAAGGCTTTGACACACATTGGGGCTTTGTCGACTTCGATCCTGCAAATGTGACTCGGTTCCAGAATCCGACATCGAGCGCAGTGCTCCATCATCTCGCTGGAAAACCACTGTGCCCGATTGGGACAACGAGTGGCCACACGGTATTTTTACTCATGGACGCAGACGGAGCAAGCTTTGCCGCGGACATGGATGGCGATCTATTTGCTCCACTGGCGTCAACGACCGAACAATTGTTGGAATTGCTTTGTAACGGAGCAAACTGCAGGGTCGACAGCTGGATTCTCGACGAGTCTAGCAAACCAACGGGACACATCATCCGCGAATCCAATGAGCGAGATTTCTGGAAATGCGAAATGCTGCCTCATGTCAACAGGTACCTTCCAAGTCGGTCGCTTTCCCCGCTACGCCGCCCGCCGTCCTGGCGACCCATGATCAAAGCCTCGGAATCCGCGCTGGCGAAGGGTGGAACGCCATCCCAGGTGATGGTCACAAATGGCGGTTTCACATCGGACGCGGCGGGACAGGCTTACTTCGTCGCACATTGCGAGAACAGCATCTATGTCCGTAATGCCGCTGGCTTCAAAGTTGCACGTTCGCCGCCCGGTGTCCCGGAAAATCTGAGACCGGGCGAAATTGTTCCGTTTACAGCACCGCGTCATTGGTGATGCACTTCAATACACAAACGCAGTGCATGGCCGACCTTTCAACTGGGCTCGCAATTCACTGACGACATTCACCTTAATCAGGCTGTGTTGAGGCGAACCGCCAGACATGGCGAAAATCTCGCCATTGAAGTACTCATGACGAAATTCGGCCGTGCGTTCGATCTTCAAGTATTCGGCTGGCGTCAGTGGAGCCAATCGACGCGGAGGTCCCATGGCGGGCACCGTTCCATCTGTACGTGTAATTCTGGCGCTGGTAATCTCGACGGATTTCGAACCCAGCGCCAAGCCATGGCCACCGCTGGACATCAATTCGGCAGGGCCACTTGTTCGGTTGACATCAGGTAACCCATTAAATCTCGGATTTGTTCCGGATTCAGGTTTTGCAACAAGCCATCCGGCATCACAGAAAGGTTCGTCTGTTTGGTCTCTTCAATCTGTTTACGATCGAGTGTGACGGGTTCTTGCGCGGTTTGCAGTGTCAGAGTGCGTTCGTTCTGCTCGCTCACCACGCCGCTCAGGACTCGGCCGCTGTCCAGAATGACGGTAAGAGCCCGGAAATCTGCCCCCACACTGGCACTCGGATCGACCACGTTTTCCAGGAGGTAATCCAGATTCTTGCGATTTGAACCCGTGATGTCGGGACCCAACTTACGACCGACTCCGTACAACACATGACAATTGGCGCACGTTTTTTGGAAGGTGGCTCGCCCGGAACTCAGGTTCGCCTGAGCCAATTTGCTAGATGTCAATTGGGTCTTGAATTGATCGATCAAGGTCCGCTTCTCTGCGGCCGTCACACGGACGTCACCCCACAGTTCGGTCAAGTCTTTGGTGAGGCCTTCATTTTCGAAAGATCGAATTTGCCGCGCATGAAAGGCCGTGATCTCCGTCGCGGCGATTTTCTTATTCCGTAACGCTTCCATGAGAACTTTGGCATATGCCGGCCTTGAAACGAGCGTATTGATCATTTCAGACCGTTCCGCCAGACCAAAAATGCCCGAACGATTGAAAAGTTGCTGAGGTGTGTCGGGATGATCGTACTGAGCCAGACCGCGAATGGCTTCGAAAATCATGGCCCGATCGCCGAGCAGATTGAACAATGTGGGGACATAGTCGGCTGGTTTGCTGACCAACAGGGCTCGCAAGGCCTGCCGCCGCGATTCCGGTTCGGCATTTCCATCCGTCACTAACTTTCGTAGTTCATCCAAGGCACGCCCATCCCCGAAGACGACGCTTAAGCCTTGAAGATGTCGTTTGACATCGGCGTTGTCGAGCTTACTGAACTTGTCTGCCGCCTGCGGCCATCCCGCAGGTTCCTTGGCCTTCTGCCAGCCATTGAGGGCCAGGGCCATCCCGCTGATAATTGATACACCATGTGCCGATTCATCCTTAACTGCCAGTGCGACCAGTTTGTCGACGGTCGCTGGATCGCGTTCGATTTCCAGAGTCAACCGGCGCGCAATGCACTCGGTCAAGAAGGGAATTCGAGAACTTTTCGCGAGAGCCAGCGCGCGAACGGGATCGCGTGGGACAGAGGGTTCGATTCCATACCAGACCATCAACGGAAACATCCGGTCATTTGCAAAGTCAGGTTTCGCCGCCAGCGCTTCTGCGATCGACCAGCGCTTGTCGACGGTGAGTCGTTGCATTGCGGAAGCCACGTACAACTGCACCAGTCCCGAGGGATCGGATTGAGCCGTGGTGAGCAACAATGCTTCAAGGACAGCCTGCCTGCGAGCCGGATCAAGAGCCTGGTCAGGAGCGAGGCCAGCTCGATCGTCCGCGCAGACTTCGATGATCAGACGCAATCGGAGTGCTCGCTCATGTTCATCACTGATTTTTGCAGGCGCGGTGAAGGCGACGTCGACCGTTCCACGCAGTGCGTGTATCGACTCCAGAAGTCGCAATCGTTGCCGGATATTGAGATCATCCTGCAGCAGCAGCCTTGCGATCGCGTCCCGGGCTTCCACCAAGTCCGGCTGTTGAGCATCCTTGGCGGCACGTTCTTCGAGGATCCGCCGCGCCTGCCGCGGCCACCAGGTATTGGCCTTCAACTGCAACTGGACAAGTTCACTCGATTTTGCCGTCGCCAAGTCAAAAGCCGGCACTTTCTTTGGTTGACCGTGGGTCAATTTGTAGATGCGGCCGCTGGTGCGATGGACACCGTCGTGGTCGTGGCATTCACCCGTGTCGCTCCAGTCGGCAATGAACACGCCGCCGTCCGGACCGGTAATCAGATCCATTCCGCGAAACCAGGGATCCTTCAGGAAACACAAATCGGGGCCGTGTTTGGCCGTGTAGCCAGCACCCTGGCGGACCAGGATGTCGCTGTTGATTCGCAGTCCGTGCAGGTTGAGCGTGTAGGCGCGATTGCGGTATTCCTCGGGCCAGTTGTCCCCCTGATAAATCATCAGGCCGATATGAGCGTGTCCACCGCCGGCGGCGCTGGTCTTATCGGTAATCCCTTTGCGAACGTCGCTCCACGATTCGCCGGTATCCCAGTGGACGTGATCAGCCGTTTGTTCGATCAATTGATAGGTGTGCGGATTCAGGTCGATGCCATACATCCGGCGGGTATGAGCGCCCGGCACGACATGCCACAGATGACCGATGACCGTGTTGATGACGAATTGCTCACCGTGCTGGTCAAAGTCATAGCCCCACGAATTGGTCATGCCATGCATGACAGTTTCGACAGCGCCGCGTGTGGGGTGATAGCGCCACACGCCCGTATTGATCTTGATCCTCTGCGATTCACCGGAACCCGGCTTACCAATGCTGCTTGTCGCCTGAATTCCATGCCGGGCGTACAACCAGCCGTCAGGTCCCCATTTCAGGCCGTTCGCCGGAGTATGTCCCACGGTCCCTTCGTTCAGACCGTCGAGGACGACTTGCGGAGCACTGTCTGGGACGTCATCGCGATTCGCATCGGGAATAAACAGCAAGTTCGGCAGACAGATGGCCCACACTCCGCCGTAACCCACTTCGACGCTCGTCAGTTTACGGGCCGAATCCCAGAAGACTGTCCGCTTGTCATGTTTGCCATCTCCGTCCGAATCTTCCAGAACAACGATGCGGTCTCGCTGATTGGGATC
This sequence comes from Planctomycetaceae bacterium, assembly GCA_028291565.1. Lineage (GTDB taxonomy): Bacteria > Planctomycetota > Planctomycetia > Planctomycetales > Planctomycetaceae > JAKFVC01. The sequence continues at coordinate 3,942 of JAQGHT010000177.1, forward strand.
AAACCCACCCGCTCCGCCGCCCGCCCAACTGTAGTTTTCCGCGACCCACAACCGGCCACGCTCATCGGTTGTAATGGCAATCGGATTTTGCACATGCGGTTCAGCCGCGAACACCGACAGCACAAAGCCAGGCGGCAGTTTTGCCGTCCGAACGACTTCATCCGGAGCCATCGGCGAAGTCGTCGCCTTCTCTGTATTCTTGGGCGTCGGAAAATCCTCGGCCTGCAGGATGTGAATTGGGAGCAGGGCGGTCAGAGATGAAAGTAGGAGCGATAACAGAGCAGCGCGATGCATAAGCAAGGTCCCGTAAATGGCAATATGGCCCATAAATGGCAATCGAGTCTCGACCGATTATTGCCGACCGAGCCAGACGCGACAAGTCGCAGCCCGGCATCGGCCGATTTGCGTCTTGATGAATTTGATTGGCGACCATAAATCGTTTCGGGGCTTAGAGTTCTTCCAAGGCGAGCTGCGATTACCGAAACCGGCGACCGGAATCATCCACTTCGCGAAACGGATGACGCGAAAAGTGAATTTGTTGCAACGAAGTGGGATAGGTCGGATAGATTAAATAGGTCACATCAAAAAAGGCACTTCTCGCCGAAGCCCCGTACTAATGATGAAGCGCGAGTTCCAAGGTTCTCAATTCATCTGACCTGTTGCAACAAAATGTTCATTCACGTGTCACTGGCATGTTCATTTAAGACCGCGCGCTTTCTCAACCTGACGCATAGTCGACACGAAGGCTCATCTGGCACAATGTCCGAATCAACGCGATCGCCTCGCAGCGGATGCAAATGGAAATGATAATCCAAAATCTCCTTGGGAAGCGTTGGAATAGAGTCGGGCTTGTATTCAAGCTCGACATCCAGAAAGTCTGGTCCGAGAATCTCGTCTGGAATTCCCAGGTTGGGATTCCTTTGCAAGTAAAGCGCAGTGAGTTTTTTCAGCCGCTGCATTTCTCTTGGGAGCTTTCGGAGTCGGTTATGAAAAAGAGAAAGCTTCAACAGCGTCGAAATCTGGCCGATCTCCTGAGGAACTTCAGTGAGGTAATTGCAGTTGAGATTCAACTCTTTGAGAGACTTGAGTTTTCCGATTGTTGGAGGCAGCGACGTGATGTTGTTGCACATCAAGTAAAGGATCGTGAGGGAACTGAGTTGTCCGATTTCGGACGGCAAATCCGTCAGGCGATTATAGCTGATATCGAGATAGCCCAGATTTCGAAGCTCGCCAATTTGAGGGGGCAAGTTCGTCAATTTGTTTTGCAAGAGGTGAAGTTGCCTGAGTTTTGTGAGATTTCCAATTTCTCGCGGGAGCGATTCAATCCGATTCCTATGGATAAGTAGGGATTCCAGTAATGTTAAGTTGCCAATTTCCGATGGAAGGCTGGTGAGTCGATTTTTCACGACCCCCAACCTCTGAAGCGATGTCAGTTGCCCGATTTCCGAGGGTAGCGACGTAATGTAATTATGAATCAAGGTGAGCTCGCGAAGCGACTTCAGCTGACAAATGACAGGCAGCCAATCCCCTTTCAGACCTCCAATTACTTCCAGTTCCGTCAGTCCATTCAATTGGGAAAACTCCGACGGGATGCTCATGGATCGACTTCCACTGAGCGAAAGTTTGTTCAGCGAAACGAGTTGTCCGATTTCGACTGGCAAGGCTCGCAATGAAGAGTATGTCAGTTCGAGTGTTTTCAGTGATTTCAGCTGTCCAATTGTTGGAGGCAGTGCCTTCAATCCGGTGTATTTGAGCTTCAGACTTTCAAGGGATGCGAGCTGTCCGATTTCAAATGGTAAGGCTCTCAGCCGACTTTTAGCGAGCTGATCTCCGCTGAGGTCAAGGCATTTGATAGACCTCAATTTGACGATCGCGGATGGTAATGTTTTGAATTGGTTGCCGCTCAGGTTCAGCTCTTCCAATTCCTCAAGATCAGCGAACTCAGCAGGAAGAGCACGCAGCGGGTTCGCACTGAGGTCGAGCGATTTGAGCGAAGAAAGACAGCCAATTTCTCGTGGAAGAGTCCTCAGCTGATTACCAGCGAGATCCAACCGGGCTAGCGATGTCAGTTGTCCAATTTCTGGCGGCAATATCTTCAGACCGATATTCCGCAAGTCGAGCGATTCGGCGGAAGTTCCTTGCTGCCGGCGCGCCGCAATTCGTGTCAATGCCTCGAAATAACCGGCGTTTCGCATTTGTTTTGAGTGTTGAACCAGTGGGTGGCAGAAGAATTGAGAAAACAACGCTGTGGACGAATATCATACAACTGTCCGTTTGCAAACAAATCGCCGAACCATCGATTGTTGAGGTACGCTCCTGCCTACGATCAAGTTGAAGATCAAGTCGGCATCAAGACCTGATTTTCGCAACGTCGTCGCTCCGCATCGCAATCGTGCTTAACAGAGGCAATTGTTTGTAAACAAGTATTTCATTGTGAATCTACTGAGGCCGGGAGTCAATCTGACGTAATTTTGACTCCCGGAAAACGCCTTGCGGGATCGAAATCAGACTCGATTGACCGGTATCGATCGAAAGGCTCGAATGCTGCTCAATAAGATCACCATCGCGAATAAAGACCCGCCGACGAGCAGGCCGATTGTGGGGGGGTGGCCGAGGACGTATTTCAGCGGCGTCCAGAGCCAGCGCCAGGTGAACAATACGAGCAGGGTCGCGGCACTCAAGTAGGGGCCGTAGGGGACGTAGGTTTTACCGGTCAGGAAGCGGGCTGCGATCGCGATCGGGATTCCGCAGACTGGCGCCAGGGCGAAGATGAACAAGATCGGCTGCCAGCCCACAAAGCTGCCGATCATTGCCATTAAAGTGACGTCGCCAAAGCCTAAGGCTTCCTTGCCGAGAATTCGGGAGGAAATCTCACGCACCAGCCACGTCAATCCGCTGCCAGCCAGCAGGCCCGACAGGCTCCAGACGAATCCGTGCAGGTGGCCATGTTCCTTTATCCAGGTGGGAATATAGGGGCCGGCGAGTCGCGGGACTTCCAGATTGGCATTGATCCAGACG
>JAQGHT010000425.1 GCA_028291565.1 Planctomycetaceae bacterium
ATGTCAGCCAATGTTCCGCGTATTCGACATCACGTCCCAAGAGCTGTTGCACCAGCATTTCGCGTTTCTGTGGATTGCGATCATTCAGAAATGCCTGCAATTCTTCCGGAGTCGGCAACAGGCCGACAATATCGAGAAAGGCCCGTCTGACGAACAGCGAATCTTCAACTGTGGCTAGTCGCTGCCGCTTGTGCTGCTGTAAATGAGTGTCAATGATTCGGTCAATCGGGTGCATCCTGCCATCGACAGCCGCTGGCAATTCCGGTGTTCGTGGTTTCAGAGGGGGTTCGTAGTTATGCCGTCCGAACGTAAAACCTTGCTCCCAAGGCAATTTGGCGTCGATCCATTGCGTGAGTAACGCGATTTGGGCAGCTGGAACTCGGGGGCCATCCGGAGGCATTTTCAGACTGTCATCGTTCGAGACAATACGCTGAATCAATTCACTGGCAGCGCCCCGGCCCTCGATGGCCACCTTTCCAGATTCGCCCCCGATCAACACCGATTCTCGTGTATTGAGCGAAAACCCCCCTTTTTTCTGATCGCCCATGTGACATTTGAGACAATGCTGCTTGAGAATGGGAACGATATCGTGGGCAAAATCGATCTCCTTTCCCTGCAAATGTGCGGCATTGGCCACAAATAGAGAAGTCGCCAGGAACCAGGCAGAATAAATTCGAATTTGAGTGCGCATCATGATCAGACAAGCGTAATCGGAAGCGACTTCGCGGATCAACCCTGGATCGCTCCGCTGCGCGAGATTTCATTTCAGGATCGCTAGACTTCCATGCTTTTGCAGACATCCTTCGCCGAACCCCCATAGTTGATCGGAGCGTTTCGCGTCTCTTAGTCGTCAATTCATTTAAAATTTGAGATCTCAGATTTCAAATCCCATTCGAATCGCGCACACGCCGCAGAAGTCACTGAATTGATGGAAAATCCCATGCTCCTGAATCCAGACGCACGGGGTTTGGCGAAAAAGTACCTTATTGAGTCGCAAGTTTGTGGATTCATCTGAAATCTGAGATCTCGAATTTGAGATTTCAAACGCATAACACATGGACTGCGAATGCCCACACTTTTTTGCCGAATTTTCAGAGTAGGGCGACGAAGGGCCGCTTAAGGTTCGACTCGCCATTCCAAAAAGAAAAGACCGCGACTGACTTGCAGTCGCGGTCTTTTCGGGGATTGGAATCGGCGAATGGGTAAACCTCAGTTGAGAGATCCGCAAACCCTATTCCTTGGTGGCCGCTTTGTCGTTAGTCGAGGCCTTGGCGGCCTTGGTTGTTGTGGTACTTGCTGAACCTTGATCCAGATTTTTCATCAATTCTTCCGCTTTGGCCAAGTGTTCTTCTGTCTTTTGCAGGCCGGCTGCGAAGACTTGGGCGAGTTCGGGTGATGCATGGCGTTGATACACGGTCAGCTTTGCTTTCATTCCCATGTGCATGCCAATCTGCTGGCCGACGAAGCATTTGTCAAATTTCGCACCGGTCTCGCTGCTCAGTTTTTCTTTCGCACCCATCAAACACTGTTGAGCGACTTCACGTTCGATCTGGAGATGCCGGAATCCCGGATTCGCTCCCGTAGCTGCGACTGGACGCGTCCCCGCGGTCGTTTGAATGGCAGCAGGTTGATTCGGGTTCTCGGTCGCGCCGGCCTGTTGCACCGTGTTGCGTGGTGCGGCATTACGTGGTGCGGCGTTGTCCGCGCGAGCTTCCCGGGTATCACCATTCAGGAATCCAGCCGCACTGGCTTCTGGAGCGAATCGTTTGAGTTTTTCCAAGAATTCCTGATGATCGTGGACGAGCATTTGAGCGAACTTCTTCACGTCATCGCTTTGGGCCTTCTGGCTGCCGAGCTCGCCCAGAGCAATTTCTTCCTGGTTTCCAATGGCGACGCAGGATGCCAATGCATGGTCCGGATTCTTCCATTGCCACTGTCGATTGGCTTGCGCCGCTTGGGGCGCCTGAACCTGATTCGTGATGACTTGGCCAGGCTGTGCATTTTGAGCAGTGACCAACGGCGTGGGACCAGCTGGATCAGGGCGAATTTTGGGATCCGCGTACAAAGCCAAACCGCTGACGAGAGCGACGATTACTGAGGCGCTTAATACGTTCCGTGACATTAGACCGACTCCATTGATAGAGAAAAGCGATCCACCCCCGCGGTGCGGATCTGTTTTATGCTGTTCGCGGCCACGAATGTGTGTTTTTCAGTGCTTATCCCGCGATCAAACGTCTCATTCTCACCTGTGCTCGGTATAAGAGAAAACGGCAGGCGGACTCATATCGTGAATGGAATGAGTTGAAGACGCCTGATCGAACGAAAGAGCCCGCAAGATCAGTGCCGTCTGAAACGAATCATCGTGGTTAACTTCACAGATTCCAGGTTTTTAGCGAAATTTAACCGGGGAACTCGAAACAAATGACAAGCATGCCAGCATTTGACGATCTAGAAACATCAAATGCACAACTTAATGAGACTGGAGCACCCTCAAAGGCAGCGTCAAAGCTGATCTGTGTGTGACGCAGGCAAGATGAATTTGAGGCAGTGTCGTTTTGCTTGAATTCCTCTGACTTCGAATGGATGTTTAACAACCATCTTGGCCGATCGACGAGCATGAGCGTTCTTCGACGCGGATTTCGCCGGAATCGTTGTGTATTACCAATTCGCGAAACGCTGACTTGGACGGACGCTTCGGGTCCGCCGCTCATTCATGGAATGGCATTTGCATTTAATCGGCGACGCGGGGGACGATGAAATTGCAAAGATCCTTTGCACCTAACACGATATGACAAAAGGAGAAACTATGCGAATTTGGCCCGGAAGTCCTTACCCTCTCGGTGCCACCTGGGATGGGAGCGGAGTCAATTTCGCACTGTTTTGTGAAAACGGAACAAAGGTTGAGTTGTGCCTGTTCGATTCGGCAGATGCCACCAAAGAAAGTCAGTGTATCCCCCTTGCCGAAACGACAGACCAGGTCTGGCACGGCTATTTCCCGGATCTGTTGCCGGGGCAACTCTATGGCTATCGAGTTCACGGGCCGTTCGACCCTGCAAACGGCCATCGTTTCAATCCGAATAAAGTGGTACTTGACCCGTATGCCAAGCTATTAGGCCGCGAGGTCCGCTGGGACGACAGCCTGTTTGGATATCAGATGGGACAGGACGATCTCACTTTCAGTGACGTCGATAGCGCGGCATTTGCCCCCTTGGCAATGGTTGTTGATCCGGCATTTACCTGGGGCGACGATCGGCCGCTGCGAACGCCCTGGCACCGTACGTTGATCTATGAAGCCCACGTCAAGGGCTTGACGATGCTGCATCCGGGCGTCCCAGAGCCACTTCGTGGAACCTATGCCGGATTGGCCAGCGAAGCTGTGATCAAGCATCTGCAGGAACTCAATGTGACGGCCATTGAATTGCTGCCGATCCATCAGAACTTGACGGATCGGACGCTGGCTGACAAAGGTCTGTCGAATTATTGGGGCTATAGCACACTCAACTTCATTGCTCCGCAATTGAGTTATGATGCGTCTGCCAACTCGCTGAGCCCCATTAATGAATTCAAAATGATGGTGCGAACACTGCACTCAGCCGGGATCGAAGTCATCCTGGACGTCGTGTACAATCACACCGCGGAAGGCAATCAATGCGGGCCGACGCTTTCATGGCGCGGAATTGACAATGCTGCCTATTATCGTGTGGCCGAGGATGCCCGGTACTACATGGATTTCACTGGCTGTGGCAACACACTCAACATGCAGCACCCGAAAGTGCTGCAGATGATTATGGATTCGCTCCGATATTACGTCACCGAAATGCATGTCGACGGATTTCGCTTTGATCTGGCGAGCACTCTAGCACGTGAACTTTTCGAAGTGAACAAACTGGGGGCCTTCTTCGACATCATTCACCAGGACCCGATCCTGTCAAAAGTCAAGCTGATTGCTGAGCCCTGGGACGTTGGACCGGGCGGTTACCAGGTCGGCAACTTTCCCCCGGGTTGGACTGAATGGAACGGTAAGTATCGAGATTGCGTCCGCAAGTATTGGAAAGGTGATGGCGGAACGGTCTCCGAATTCGCGACTCGCTTGTGTGGTTCCAGTGATCTGTATGAACGTAGTGGTCGCCGGCCCTATGCCAGTATCAATTTCGTCACGTGCCATGACGGTTTCACGCTGCAGGATCTCGTCAGCTATAACGACAAGCACAATGACGCCAACGGCGAAGAGAATCGTGATGGTTGTAGTAATAACGATTCCTGGAACTGCGGTGTCGAAGGCCCTACAGATGACCCCGAGGTTCGCGATTTGAGGCTCAGGCAGAAGAAGAATATCATCGCGACGCTCCTGTTGTCGCAAGGTGTCCCAATGCTTCTGGGAGGGGATGAATTAGGGCACAGCCACAACGGCAACAACAACACGTATTGTCAGGACAATGAACTGACATGGCTGCATTGGGAGTTGGATGAGGAACAGCAAGCGTTTCTGGACTTTGTGAAAACCGTCACTGGGATCTGGAGCGAACAACCCGTTTTACAGCGGCGCAAGTTTTTCCAGGGACGTTCCATTCGAGGCGACGGGGTGCAGGATGTGACATGGTTCAATTGTCATGGCAAAGACATGTCCGATGAAGACTGGGGCGGATTTGTGCGTTGTCTGGGGATGCGTCTCGCGGGCGACCTGATTGACGAACAGAACGTTCGCGGGGAAAACATCGTCGGCGATACTTTGCTCCTGTTGATGAATGCGTTTCACGAACCGCTGCCGTTTACCCTGCCAGTCTTGAGCGGTGATCACCGCTGGGAATTGCTGTTCGATACAGCCGCCAGCGAGCGCGATATGACTTTGCGCCAGGCGGGGGATGCCTATCCGCTTCGTGAACGATCAATGGCTGTTCTGCGAACGACTCTCGCGACGCCTGCGCAACCACAAGCGTCTCCGTTGCAGGTTCGCGCACTCCGCCAGGAAAATCAGCGACGTGGTCAGCCGCTTGTCGGACAGCATTAATTCGATTTCTCCAAGATCACGGAAATCACGGTCCTTTCTCACTTTATGCGCTTCAGCCCGGACGAATGTCCGGGCTGATTGCCATTCCAGGCGAGGGCTATCTGGCACGCGAAGTGCAATGCCAATCAGATGTGGCAACCGATCGCTTCACGTGCTGGTTGCCGTCCCCGTTCTTACGGTGTCGGACTGTCGAATACGGGATTCGCGCTCTGTTGAAAAAGTCGACACTCGAGACCTCTTAGAAAGGAAGACGATGAAAGCGTACCTGTTGCTTTCAGTAGGAGTCTTGGCGCTGAGCGGTTGCCAGGAAGCTGCCGCCAAGAAAACGCCGATGGAAGGTGAGAAAAAGGTTGCTCCGGCAGCTGATAACAGCGCAGTTAATGAACGTGATCGTTCGGGAGCCACTAAGACACCAATCGATCAAAACGAAAATGATGCGGATATCAAGACGACGGCCGACATCCGGAAACGCGTGGTTGGCGAAAAGGATTTCTCGGTCTCTGCGCGCAATGTCAAGATTATTACGGCCGATGGCAAAGTGACACTCCGTGGTCCTGTCAAGACACAGAAAGAGCGCGACACCATCGAACAGATCGCTCGCGACGTGGCGGGCAAGGACAAAGTCGACAGTCAGTTGGAAGTCGCTGAATAAGAATTCTTTTCGACCCGGATCAACAAACGCAAATTCGCATGCTCGATGCGGTTGTGATGGCGGGTCATAATTGCACACTCATTAGAACCGAGGAGAAGTTTATCATGTCAAGCGTTTATTGCCTGGTGAAGAGTAACTCCCAAGCCGCTGCCATTACTGACCGGTTGCGCATCGCGGGATTCTCGGCCAATGATATTTCCGCGTTGTTCCCAGACAAGCAGGGAACTCGTGATTTCGCCCATCAGAATTCGACGAAAGCCCCGGAAGGCGCGGCCGTGGGAGTTGGTTCAGGAGCGATTTTGGGCGGAGCTCTCGGCTGGTTAGCTGGAGTGGGGGCACTCGCCATTCCTGGTGTCGGGCCGCTGATCGCAGCTGGTCCGATTATGGCAGCGCTGTCCGGGGCGGCGGCTGGCGGTGCGCTGGGCGGAATCTCAGGCGCGTTGGTCGGCATGGGGATTCCGGAATATGAGGCCCAACGGTACGAAGGCAAGTTGCGCGAAGGAAATATCCTGCTGGCTGTACATACGGAAAGCAGCGAAGAGGCCAGCCGGGCTCGGCAAATTTTCATCGACGAGAAAGCAGAGTCGATTTCGACCGGTGCGGAAGCGTCGGTCCCAGGTGCGACATCACGGTAGTCGGGAAATCACCAGCCGGCCTGGAGTATCACATGTCAAGCTCGGTACTTCGGGGCGGCTGGCTTTGTGATCCGTTCCTTCGATCGGTTGCATCGCAACGTTTTTGAGGCGACGGATTTCGCATGCACAATGTCTGGATGTCTTTATCTCCGCAATCCGCTCGCTAGACATTTTCAAAACTCGTACAAAAGTATCGATAGATTGGCCAGACCCAATCGGAAGCCTTGTTTAGTGGGACGATCGCGCGCCCGACTCTGTGATTTCGGACTGTGTCGACGATTGTGTTTATAGAGTGCCCGTAAGTATTGAATGTGGTCTGCGAACCAGTTCGATCGCCAGCGTGGGGCTAGGCAATCTGGACATCCTTGATTCTTATTGCGACACCTATGACCGCTGATTCTGTGCGGGATGCTCGTGATATGCAATCAGAAACACAAGCCTGGAGTGAATCCATTGTGAACAACGGTGCTACTGCAATCGAACCAGATCGCTCGACAACGGGAGTTCCCGGTTTGGACGATATTCTCAATGGGGGTCTGATCTCCCACCGACTGTACTTGATTGAAGGCAATCCAGGAGCTGGCAAGACCACACTGTCTCTGCAATACTTGCTGCAAGGCATAAGAAATGGTGAAAAATGCTTGTACATCACTCTGTCCGAAACAAAAGAAGAATTGACAGCTGGGGCCTTGTCGCACGGATGGTCGCTGGACGAAATCGAGATTATCGAGTTATTGGCGGATGAGAATGAGCTCAATGGCGAAACGCAGCTAACGATGTATCATCCCTCGGAAGTTGAGCTGTCCGAAACGACCAAACGAGTGCTGGATGCCGTTCAACGGGTAAACCCATCGCGAGTCATTTTTGATTCACTCTCTGAGTTGCGCTTGCTCGCTCAAAGTTCATTGCGATATCGGCGCCAAATTCTGGCTTTGAAACAGTTTTTTATCGGTCGCAGATGCACGGTTTTTCTACTCGATGATGGCACTGCGGATGGATCTGACTTGCAGTTGCAAAGTATTGCTCATGGCGTGATCAATCTGGAGCAACGGGCACCAGTTTACGGCGCTGCACGACGTCGCCTGCGTGTCACCAAGTTACGCGGAACCGGATATCGTGGCGGCTATCATGACTTTACCATTGTGAAGGGTGGCCTGGTCATTTTTCCGCGTTTGGTGGCGTCTGAACATAATGAACCATTTGAATCCGGGCAGAATCTCAGTGGCATTTCGGCGCTGGATCAGTTGCTGGGTGGCGGTCTCGATCGAGGCACCAGCACCCTCTTGCTGGGGCCGGCAGGCTCGGGAAAGTCCACACTGGCGACCCAATATGCGATATCTGCCGCAAATCGAAACGAGCACGCGGTAATCTTCG
>JAQGHT010000313.1 GCA_028291565.1 Planctomycetaceae bacterium
CTCAAGTGGAATAAGTCTTTTGATAAAAAGTCTTTGATCTTAATGACGAAGACAACTCATTGTGCCTCTGCTTGTCCCTGCCGATCCACCAAAGAGTCTCATGGTTCAATCCAACCCTCAACCTCGAATGTTGAAATGGTGGCAGCGGTATCGCTGGTATCACCTTTCGGCCGTTTTGGCAGGGATGAACCTGTTCACAGTCGTCGCATCGCTCGCATTAAGCCACTTGTTGCTGAATATCTATTCGCTCTCTGTTCGAACTGACGAAAAGTGGACTCGGCACGTCATCAGCATTGAGGAGCTTGCGGAGTCTGTCGCTGCAGTTAACGTTCCCGGGAACGAAGTCCTTCTCACGCGCGATTTCGAACGCGAGCGATTCAAGCTCAATCGCGCATCGGGCTTGTATCTTCAACGATCTCAAGAAATCGGGCGAAATATCAGCAGCGAATTCCCTTCCACAATAGTGGAACCTCTATTACAGCGACTCGCGTTACTGAGTCAGCATGTGGAAATCATGCAGAAACGCGGCATTGTCGTGATCGACTTGATTTCCGAAGGGAACGACGTTGTCGCCGGCGTTGAAATTGCTAGCGCGAATCAACATCTGGTTCAAGCCTTGATTGAGATTCGCATCTTGTGTCAGTTGACACGGGAATATCGAGATGCCGCAGTTGCGAAGCATGTCATTGCCGCCAGTTTTCTACGGAGGATTGAACGTGCGATCGGTGTCCTCGTGATTGGTTTACTCATTGCAATCGTCGTGAACGGCGTTCGCCTGGCCCGCCAAATGAACGAAGCCGAAACGAAACTCGGTCGGCTATCGGCAATCGTCGAGCACTCCGAAGACGCCATCTTCAGTGAGGATTTGACCGGCAAAATTACCTCCTGGAATCAAGGCGCAGAGCATCTCTACGGCTACACGGCGCAAGAAGTCATCGGTCAATCGCCATCCTGTTTAATCACCGATGACCGGTTGCATGAGGCGGAATCAATTGAACTGGAAGTCCGTGGCGGTCATCCGGTCCAGCAGATTGAAACCATTCGTCGTCGGAAGGATGGCGTTTGGGTCGATGTGGAATTGACCATTTCCCCGGTCCGAAATGAACACGGGGAGCTGATTGGCATTTCTCAAATTGCGCGTGATATTCGCGAGTTGCGGGCGTCTGAGCGGGCCATGCAAGAAGCACGCGAAGCATCGGAAGAAGCGAATCGGTCAAAAAGCGAATTTCTCGCCAATATGAGCCATGAGATTCGGACTCCGATGACTGCGATCTTAGGATTCACCGAGATTCTGTCGCAATCCGTGGACCAGCCAGACGAGATTGCTGCTGTGGAGACGATTCGGAAAAACGGCGAACATTTGACTCATTTGATCAACGAAATCCTGGATCTTTCCAAGATTGAAGCAGGAAAACTCACGGTCGAATGCAGTCCCGTTTCCGTCCCGAAATTGGTCCGGGAAGTCGTCGATTTGATGCGAGTGAAAGCGGACGCGAAAGGTTTGGTACTGCGAACGGAATACCCGGATTTGATGCCCGAGACCATTCTGACCGATCCCACTCGATTGCGCCAGATTCTGATTAATCTGGTCGGAAATTCGATCAAATTCACAGAAGCCGGCTTGATCCGGATTGCGGTTCGATTGAAGCGCGAGCCAGGAAAACAGCCGCTGATGCAGTTTGACGTCATGGATTCGGGAATCGGCATGAATCAGTCGCAAATGGACAAGCTGTTTCAGCCTTTCTCGCAGACTGATAACTCAATGACTCGCAGATTCGGAGGCACGGGTCTCGGCTTGACCATTTGCCAACGCCTGGCCCAAAATCTGGGGGGGACAATTTCGGTTTTCAGCCGAGTTTGTGTCGGGACAACATTTACTGTGACGATTGGAACCGGCAGCCTGGAAGGCATCCCGCTGGTGAATCCGCGCCTGGAGGCGGCCGCGGTTCCCAAACCGCAGAGATCATTGTCCGCAGAATGCCGCACCGCCGCTCAAGTTCTGCTCGCCGAGGATGGTGCCGATAACCAGCGGTTAATCAAGTACATTTTGAATAAGGCGGGGGTCGACGTGACGTGCTGTGACAATGGCGTTGTAGCACATGACCTGGCGCTGGAACGATTCGCCCTGGGACGTCCGTTTGATCTCGTCCTGATGGACATGCAGATGCCAATTCTCGATGGATATTCGGCAACCCGCCAACTGCGAGCCATGGGCTACAAAGGCCCAATTATCGCCTTGACCGCGAACGCAATGTCCGGCGATCGCGAAAAATGCATGTCCGCCGGTTGTGACGATTATGTGATGAAGCCCATTGACCGCTATCTGCTGGTAGAAGTCGTGTCGCGGTTTGTATCGCAGAATTCCCGGACGACTGACGCAGTCTGAAGTTACCCCGTTGCATAAGCCTCTGGCTTGTGCGTAATGGACCCGAATCGTGTACCAATACGTGAAGAATCCGCACAAGCCAGAGGCTTATGCTACGCCAGGTTGTGAAACAGCACCACACTGGCTGTGAAGCCGTGGATGTAGTTCTTCGTTCCGACCGGTCCGAGTTCTCCCTGGGCGAAAAATCCAGCCAATGGCAATGGGCCGCAGGTGGATTGGATCGCGGACGCGTCGTGGTTTGGTTCCGAGAACAACCTCGTTCCGCGACCGTTGCAGGTGAACAACAAGGCTGCATCGATTTTTTGACCTTGAGTCTCTCGGATCAGCATCTGCTTCAATTCTTCGTCCGCGGACTGAGCATCCCGGACGTGGAATTGAATAGTTTGCCCAGTTCGCACGAGACTTCCGACCGCGATCGCGCCTGTTTCCTGATCCACCCCCATCACATTGGTCACCAGGAAATCGCCACTTCGGAAGGCCTCTTTGTATTCATTCATGACGATGCCGACGTGCAGTCCATGCTGCACCAGGCGCTGATCGTCTCCGGAAATGTCCTGCCAAGTCTCTTGAAGACGTTCTAAAGCGGGTTTTCCCCCCAATTCCACGATCATATTTCGTTCAGACTTGGTGACGACATATGTGCGTCCAATCTGACGGCAACCTTGCGATACGATAGATTTGATCTGCGGTCCGCCCCGAACGATGACGCCCACCGCGCCTTGATCGACCGCTTCCCCCTGATAAAACAGGCAGTTTTGGCCCCGTCCTTGACCACCACTGGCCATTCCGCCGAGCAACGGCACGCCCGGGGCCATATCAGCGAGCTGTTCAATGATGAAATCGACCGCACACGAAAACGGCTCGCCTAGCAGGAAAACCGCCCGGACTTGTTCTGCGTCTTCGGGCGGCAATTCGGGGAAACCATCACAAACCATGCCGTCCGCCGTGGAACGAAAGCGGAGCTGAAACGGTTGCAAGGTGGCTCCGGGAAGCTGTGCCGTCCACAGGCTGACGGCCGGATCGCCTTCGATTTCGAGACTGTCGCCTGCCACAAATTCCGCCGCGCATCCCAGCAAGACCTTACACCCTAGTGCCTCCTGGACGCGCGATGCCGCAGAATCAAATTCGGCGCGATGATCGTGCGACATAAACAGGAATGCCAGATCAGGCGTTTGTCCGCGAAGACTCTCCAAGACCTTGTGACAAGCGGAATCCACCGCGGAAATGGTATCGATACTCGTTGACAAGCTGGCAGCGTAGGGCATGGATCGTGACGATATTCTGGAAATGGCTGCCGAGCCCAATGCGTGTCACGACTGGGCAGGTTGCCGGATGAATTGGGAGTCCCGCTTAGACATTTTAGACATCCTGTACGCGAGAAGACAGTCAGTCGGCAGTTTGAACTGCGTGTGGCAATCCGTCGCGAATCGTCGCAAAACGAGGTGTCCAACCAAGAGCCAGTTTTGCCAGAGAGTTACGACAACGCTTGTTGAGCTCGCGGGGTTCATCGGAGACGGGAATCTGGTCCTCAGAAAAGCGCGGCGGAGCGGCCCCCACAAGGTTTGCGAGCAAGCTGTAGTAGTCGCGACGGCGAAGCGGCTCGTCATCACTGACCAATAGCGTATTGGGAATCTCCTCAGCCAATTCACATCGGATGACAGCGTCGGCTGCGTCATCGACGTGAATCAGGTTCAGCCAGGCGTCTGGATTTCCCGCGAGCGGTTCGCCACTCTTGAGGGCAGACACACGCGATAGCAATCGACCCGGCCCATAGATGCCGGACAATCGCAGGATGTTTGTCGTGATTGCCGGTTCATTCTTGTCAAATTCCGACTGTCGTTGCAACAGCCGCTCTGCTGCGAGGCAGGTCTGGCCATTCGCCTGCGCCGGAGTGCAAGGGGACTGTTCGTCAACCCACTCTCCATTACGCTGCCCATAGACGCTCGTACTGGAGATCGCAATGAAACGCCGACACCGGGCCATCATCTGTTGTAATACATTTTTCAACCCCGTGACGTAGACTTCGTGCATGCTAGCTCCGCTGGTTCGATCCCAGCCGACGGCCCAGAATACAGTGTCAACTTCCGGCAAATTTTCGAGCGAATGTGAATCGAGAACGTCACCTGTGATCGCTACGAAATCTTGCTTTTGAAATCGTTGAGCATGCTCCACAGACCGGGTCAACACATGCACGGTGTCGCCCGAGTCACGCCACCGGCATGCCACGCGTTGTCCCAGATAGCCACAGCCAACAATCAATCGATGCACAGAAGTATTTCTAATGTTTGGACAATTCCCGGACTTTGTCGATGATTTTCTCTTCCACATTTGCTGCGAAAGGACCTGGCAGTGAACCCCAAAGCATGGCCTCGCCGGCTTCGTAGCCTCCTTCTTGCAGCACTCGCAATGAAGGTACGTAACCGAACACATCATTCGAATATCCAGCCACCCAGACGTTCGCCCGCCCCGATTCTCCGGCAGCCAGTTCTCGTGGAATCCGAAAGGAATAATCAACGACGACCTCACCGCCCAAAGTCACGATCGTCCAATCCTTTCCAAATTCAATCAATTGTACCGGATAAGGATAGGTCAGGCGAATCGTGCCGGTCTCCTCAAGCTCCTTCAGCAGGCGTCGGGCATGGCCGGTTGCGGGTTCACGCGTACCGGCAGCAAGTTTTTCCAATTCCGGCTTCGAGGGTGGTGGCGAAAAATCAAGTGTCACTTCATCATATTTCAATCGCAATGGCCCGCTGATTGGCTTCGGCACGGTCTCGAGCGCCGCCTCTACGGCATTTGCCAAAGCTCGGCCATGTTGCTGGACATGTTCGAATTTCCGACGCGGATATGGGTTCTGATCCGCGGCACAACCTGTAAAAAACAGAGCAGTCGCCTCTGGATGTTCCGCCTGCAGGTATTCCTGAGCATATCCCGCGTAGTCTCCACAGAATTGATTAAAGCCCATCGTCGTATTGTGGCACGAATAACTGAACAACAATGCGCG
>JAQGHT010000320.1 GCA_028291565.1 Planctomycetaceae bacterium
GAGAATGTAGCCCGATGCGTTCGCAACGAAGTTTCAGCGGTACTCAGGAACACCGTCAGTCTTTGAATCGGGCACAAAATGCCTTCAGACTGCGATCTGTTACTGCGAATTTTAAGAATTCGGCAAGTTGAATGGTGTCTGAAATCCTTGCAAGTTGCTCTTGGATTCGCGGGGCGATCGCTCCGAATCGTGCTCATAGAACGTCAATAATGTCTTTTTGCCTGGCTTTCGGGGTCCCTTCTTCTCGCCCTTCCATTTGCCCGTCCTCAACTGCATTTCCACAAAAGTTGATTCTCGCATATCAGAAATGTCCTTAGTCAAACTCCTTAGGAAATTCGCTGAGTAACAGGATCCCATCGGGATAAGGCCAGCCAATCTTGCGGCTCCGAGTCTAGCAGATATTTGGAGGCCGCGTCAAATTCCTTGGAATTTGCCTCTCATAACAGAGACCGCAGGCACTTGGCGGGCGCAGGTTTGTCTCACGAGATCGAAACATCCATTTCACGGCATCTCGCACCTTGGCCATCTCGCACCTTGGCCGGTGGACCGTGACCCTCCGAAAACGGTATACTGCCTTGACTGAACCTGGTAATGTAAACTGCCCACAAGAACTACCGCAATGCCCGAGATTTCCGCTTCCGAACCCGTCATTTTGACCGTGGAAGCCCGCGCTCATGGTTGGCGCGTCGATCATTATCTGTCACGGATGTTTTCCAATTACAGCCGAGCACTCCTGCAGAAAGCGATTGAGCAGGATTGCGTGCTCGTCAATGGACTGCCGATCAAGGCCAGTAAAAAGCTGCGGGTGAACGATATTATTTCGCTCCGCCTGCCGGAACTTCCCGATCGAGGTCTGCCGCCCGAAGACCTGCCGTTGGAAATCATCTACGAAGATGACGTAATGGTCGTGCTCAATAAGGCGCCCGGTATGATCGTGCATCCGGGACGTGGCCATTATCATGGCACTCTAGCCGGTGCATTGCAGTTTCATTTTGATTCACTCAGTGATGTCGCAGGACAAATGCGGCCGGGGATCGTCCACCGCCTCGATCGCGATACGAGCGGGATTCTTGTCGTGGCCAAGACGAATCAGATTCACAACAATTTGTCCGGTCAATTTGAACGCCGCGAAGTCCGTAAAGAATATCGGGCCATCGTCCATGGTGTCGTGGATCGAGACAGCGATTACATCGACACCTACATGCGGATCGATCCGCGGGCTCGCGTACGAATGTGTGTTTGCCCCAAAGGTGGCGACGCGCGGGAAGCCAATACATTTTATCAAGTCCTGGAGCGATTTGACCAATATACCTACGTCAAACTCTTGCCCAAGACCGGCCGCACACATCAGTTGCGAGTTCACATGCGGCATATTGGTCATCCGGTCGTCGCCGATCGAGTTTATGGCGGCCGGGAACCCGTCGAGTTCGACGGATCGGCCTATTCACTGCCTGCTGCACCCCTGGCAGTTGACGAGCAGGAAATCGCCGAAGCCGCCGATATTGACTCGCCAGAACAGACTGAGCCCATTCAGGTTATTGCGAGTCCTTCCGGAAGTTTGATCTCGCGACAGGCGCTGCACGCACATCGGCTCGAGATCGCTCACCCTGTGACCCAGAATCGGTTAGAATTCATCGCCCCGCTGCCCGCCGACATGCAAGCCTTGTTGCGAGCTTTGCGGAGTGAATCGACAACTCCCTGATACACCCTTTGAGGACTCCTTTCATGCGCGTCGCTAAAGTTCAACTTCCCGGCGGGGACATCCGCATTGCGATCGTCGAAGAGCAAACTGTCCGTTTGTTGGATTTGAAGCAGGTCGCGACTTGCAAGAGTCTGTCGGATTTATTGCATTCCGCCGACCCTGTCGGCTTGGCCAAGTTTCTGGTGGACCGCAATTCCGAGCCTTTGCCACAGGCAAATGTCAAATTTCTGGCTCCGATTGATCAGCAGGAGGTCTGGGCAGCCGGTGTGACCTACAAGCGGAGTCAGGTAGCCCGCATGGAAGAGTCCAAGGCGGCCGCTTCACACTACGACAAAGTTTACACGGCGCCGCGTCCGGAAATCTTTTTCAAGGCGACTCCCCACCGTGTGTCCGGCCCCAATCAACCGCTTCGGATTCGCCAGGACACGATCTGGTCGGTTCCGGAACCGGAACTAACGTTAGTGGTCAGTCCGGCATTGAAACTGGTCGGTTACACGATCGGTAACGACATGAGTGCCCGCGACATTGAAGGCGAAAATCCGCTCTATCTGCCGCAGGCAAAGATGTACAGTGAGTGCTGTGGTCTGGGGCCCTGCGTGCTGATTCCTGAATCTCCGCTGGATCGGGCTCAAACCAAAATTCTGCTGGACATTTCACGGGGTGGCAAGGTCGTGTTCCACGGTGAGACCGACTTGGGGCAGATGGCGCGTACGTTTGAGGATTTGATCAGCTGGCTGGGCAAAGACAACACGTTCCCCAGTGGAACGTTCCTGTTAACCGGAACAGGGGTTGTGCCGCCCGATGATTTTACATTGGCGGCAGGGGACAGCGTCGCGATTACGATTACAGGAATTGGGACCTTGACGAATCCGATTGTTCAAGGGTAGGCAATGCGAGGGTTTGACACGACCAGTCAGCAGCTGACTGGTCGTGTCGCCACGGTCGCCAATCAAGGTCTTGTCCTCCGCGTGCTCGTCGGATTACTACCGCCTCTCCTACTTCTTCGCTTCCGGCTGCTGCTTCAAACTTTCCAGGTACGCGACTATATCCGCAAAATCCTGCAGCGTCAGGCCGTCTTTCAGGCCGTTGGGCATCAAAGACACGGAACCGCGCGGCTTCTCGTCAACGTCCGAGGCCTTCAGCTGGTGCGTATTGCCCTGGGTATCGAGTAGTTCGACTCTGTCATGAGAATCGCTCTTGATCAGCCCGCTGATGACTTTGCCGTCATTCGTCACGACCGTCAAGACTTCATAACCAGACGCGATCCGATTGAATGGTTCCAATACTGAGCGGACGAGTTCATCCTTCGGATAGCGGAGTGCAATGCCGACGAGATCCGGGCCAATCTTGCCCCCCGTGCCTTATACGGCGTGACATTTGATGCAGCCCACCCCTTGGGCATTAGGAAAGATCGTTTGGGTTTTGTCCGCGTCGCAATCCTCAGGGAGGCGTTACCATGCAATTCGGCCGAAATCTCTTCGATTTGCCACGTCTTCGATCAAAACTCTTCATGGTACTCAACGGCTTCGCGGAGTATTCACAATTCCTTCGTCAACTCTTTGGAATAGCAGTCTAATTTGACGCCCGTGATGGTACGCGGCGTCGCGCATTAACTCGACTTGGGTTTGCGCGTTTTCTTTTTCAGGCGGTTTCCGGGTGAATTGTCTGCGTTGCGGCCTCTCGTCTAATAACAAAGGATTTCATTTTGAACGATTCACGTCCACAGAGCACTCATCCAAAGCCGCACGTTCGCGGATTTACCCTCATCGAGTTGCTAGTTGTCATCGCGATTATCGCTGTCCTCGTGGCTTTACTGTTGCCAGCAGTTCAGCAGGCTCGTGAGGCAGCTCGGCGGACGCAATGCAAGAACAACCTCAAACAATTTGGCTTGGCATTTCACAACTATCTAGAGATCACTAAATACTTTCCTGATGGCGGGACGGATGACGGTGCTGGTTATCCGTGCACAGCCTGCTGCAGCGCGACTCAGCGAGGTTCCTGGAACTGGACATACCAGATTCTACCACAGATCGAACAGGCGGCGCTCTATGCGACGACCAGTGACACCACGGTCTATCAGAGCCCGGTCCCTGTTTTCTATTGCCCTTCGCGTCGCTCAGCCACAACTTATGGTGGTAATGCTAAGACGGACTATGCAGGGTGCGTTGGTGATGGCATGACCAATAATAATGGTGCGGTGGCTCATCGCGGCTGTTTTGCTCCGGTTGCTATTGCCAACATTACTGATGGTACGAGCAACACTTTACTCGTTGGGGAAAAGCAAACGAACGACAAAAACTTCGGCGGCAGCGGCGGCGACAACGAACCTTGGGTCAATTCTGGCTACGACCAGGATCAAATCCGGTGGGGCGCCATTGGCAACGAGCCGCAAAATGATTCGCTGCACCCAGCTGAGCCTCCCACTTTCTGGAGCGGACGGTTTGGTTCCATTCATCAAGGGGCATTCAATGGCCTGATGTGCGATGGCTCAGTACGTTCCTTCTCGTACAACATTGACGGCGAGCAATTCCGCCGCATCTGTGTGCGTAATGATGCGTTGACAGTCACAACCGTGGATTGACGACAGCGACGGCGTAATCTCGGTGCCTAGGATTTCGCTTAGAACCAGACAAAATCCGAGGAACCAGTGGGCTTACACCCACCGCTCGCCAAGTTGTTTGTTAGCCTCGATTGCAATCCCACGTAACACCCACCCATGAACCTATGGGACCCACCCGAAATCAACCTACCTGTCAGACAATAAGAAGATTGACCATGTTTTCAACGAGATCTCTGCAGATTCAAGTTTGCTCCACAATTCTGCTTGGCCTGCTGACATTCACGGGCTGTGGACAGAACAGCGAAGAAGCCTACTACCTTGGAAACGAAGAGGCCTTGCGCGAGCGGCAGAGAGAAGTCGAACTTGAGGAAAAGGACAATGCACGCGCAACGGGCGCGCCGGTCCATTCGCGGCAGAGTACCGTAGCCGACGAAGAACTACGGGCACGTCAAGGCATATAGACGAGGGAAGCAATATCAGGTTCGGAAATTGTCTTCCGTGTGGTCCAGGTGGTTCCTGTTCTTGCCCGTAATGGAACGTGCCAGTTCCGGGACGTTCCTGCGGCGACTTGATGTTCGAGCGGGCGGCGTACGGCCGAGAAGTGATGGATGCCGAAGGCGATCCGTTTTAGGGCAATGTCATTCAAAGCTGGATTGCAGGCATTCGCAATGCCGCAGTCCAGCTTTTTCCGTTTTTTACCGCCCTGTTGGTGGAAGTTCCAGCATGATCGATCGTTGTTCAATCTATTGGTCGATGGGGCATCGCACGGCAATTGCGGAGTTTCCGGAAGAATTCCCTTCCGAACTCTGTAAAACCGCAATCATTCGACACTTCGATGGATTGGAACAATTTCAGAACACAGAGAAAGGCAATCGCTGAACGCGAGGTAATTGAGGCCCGGCACATCTGTTGCAACACACTGCACGATACAAAGCGGGGACGAACGGTCCGTCTTCCATAGCCAAGTGGTGTGACTTATTGAGTCAACGCGTTCGCTGACATTTGTCGGCGCGTGGTACTGAATTCGATCAACACGTCCCACTAGCGTTCACGGTACGATACGCGTGTTTCCTAGTCGTCTCGCTTGGTTCCTCAAACATTTCCTGTTGTTCTGGAAACATTTCCTGTTGTTCTGGAGTCGAAAAATGGTATTGAGTCGAAAAGCTTTATCGGGCGTTGCGTTCACTCTGGCTGCGGCGATGATCAGTGCGAGTTTCATTGTTGCACAAGACGCGCCGCCGGCAAACCCGGCTGCGAAGCCTGGTCCCGACGCGCAACATTTCCGAGCCAAACAGATTCTCGGTTCGAAAGTGAATATCCAGGGAAATATGTCGGTTGGCACGGTCGACGACATTGTGCTGGATGAGCATGGGAACGTCGATTATCTGATTGTTGCCAATGCCGACCAGAAGCTGGTCACGGTTCCCTGGGATGCGGCAGCGTTCAATGTGGACGAGCGCATCGCAACTGTCCAGATCACGCCTGATCGATTTCAACAAATTCCGACGTATACAGCACGTCAGTATCCGGTCTTTTCAACTCCTGGTTACCGCGTGCAGGTCTACAAAAACTATGGTCTGACACCAGGACAAGAGCGTCGGGCGATTCGTCGCAGTACGGTTGTCGTGCCGAACTAGTAGCTGATGCAGCAAGTCAGAACTGGAGATTCGGTTTGGTTGGCGCGCAAAAAAACACCGGCAGAGAGCCCCCGCTCTCTGCCGGCTGATCTCGACGTTCCCCCGTTTTTTTAAAACACGTCGAGAATGAAATGGCTCCCTTTGTGGTAGGGGCGTGGAGCCGTGTATTCGTTGTGCCACATCTTGTTGTAGACCGGAATTCGACGGTTGCTGGGATAGCGGTAGTACAAATTGTCGTATTGTTGTGGCCGCCCGAAGTTCTCGGGGTAGTACACATAAGGGTAGTGGTAAAAGCGGCCCCAGTCGGGGGGCTGGCCGACGCCGTATTGAGCCTGTGCTGCATTTGGAGAGGTCAGGCCGCTCGCCGCCAATGCCGCGCAGACGACCAGTCCAGCCATCAAAAATCGTCGCATCCGTCTGCTCCTTCGAAGAGGCGGCACTAAGTGGCTCGCAACAACCTGTGCCTTGGGCTTCCACAGTTGCGAGATTTTCTATTTGGCGATGAGTCACAGACTCATTGACAGCCTATTCATCGGTTCGGACGGGGGCGTCACCACAGGAATAATCGACATCTTCGCTACAGCTTGCCCGTAGTGTGAGATTGGGCGAGATGTGGAGTATCGAGAATCTAACCGCGAGACCATTTCAACCAGCTTGCGAAAACCCGTTTCACAAAGGGCGTGAGACGAGTGCGATTGTAAGCATCACCGATCTTGCGAATCGCTTCGGCTTGGGTTGGGTAGGGGTGGATGACACTGGCCAGGCGTTTCAGGCCGAGCTTTCCGGCCATCGCGACAGAGATTTCAGAAATCATTTCGCCAGCGTGAGATGCAACGATCGTGGCACCGACAATTCGGTCGGAACCACGACGCACATGCAGTTTAACAAACCCCTCGGTTTCACCTTCCAGAATCGCTCGATCAACCGTGGTGAAGGGCTGCAGGAAAGTGTCGATCGCAATCCCCTGTTCCCGTGCCGATTCCTCTGACAATCCAACCCGCGCGATTTCAGGATCGGTATATGTGCACTGCGGAATCAGCAGGGCTGAGGCCTTGCCACGACCGTGAAATAGTGCGTTTTGAAGTACCAGCCGGGCCATGAAATCCGCGGCGTGAGTGAATTTGAAACGCGAGCAAATATCTCCTGCCGCAAAAATCCTGGGATTGGCTGTCTGCAGTCGGTCATTCACGATGACGCCCGCCTGAGTGTTGAACAGAACACCAGCCAGCTCGAGGTCAAGATCTTCTACATTCGGAGCTCGACCGACTCCGACAAGAATCTCGTCGACACGAATGGAGATTGTCTCAGCATGATTTCCGATACGAATTTGAACGATTTTCTCCCGTCCTTCGAGTGCCACCTGCTCGACAGTTGCCGTCGCGATAATTTCGATCTCATCATGACGGAACGCGGTTTCCAGGATTTTTGACGCGTCGGGATCTTCACGCGGCAATAATTGGGAATGTTGATTCACCAAAATGACTTGTGAACCCAGTCTGGCAAAGCATTGGGCGAGTTCACAGCCAATTGGTCCAGCCCCGATGACAGCGATTCGCTGAGGCAATTCAGTGAGATTGAAGACGGTTTCATTTGTCAGAAATCCGGTCTCGCTGAGTCCCGGAATGGGCGGTCGGACGGCCCGTGCCCCAGTGGCGATCAGTGCGCGGTGGAATTGCAAGGTCTTCCCTGCGACGGTGATAGAATTCGGACCAAGAAATCGCCCTGGACCAAGAAAAACATCCACCCCAAGTCCCTGAAAACGCGCAGCCGAGTCGTGGGAACTCAGTTCGGCCCGTAGTCTTCGCAAGCGGTCCATAAGACGGGGAAAGTCCACTGTCGGAGTCTCTGTGGTATGAATGCCAAATTCCGCGGCCCGCCGCACTCCTGCAGCCGCCCGGGCTGCTCGAATCAGGGCTTTGGAAGGGACGCAACCGACGTTCAAGCAGTCTCCACCCATGAGGCCGCGCTCAATAAGTGCGACCTTGGCCCCCAGCCCGGCAGCGCCTGCAGCGGCGACCAGCCCGGCCGTTCCGGCACCGATCACCACGAGATTATAGCGTCCACAGGGATCGGGATTGACCCAATCGGGTGGGCAAACATTAGCCACCAATTGTCGATCAAAAAGGTCATTTGGCAAGACTTCTGGACGCGACATGGGAGTTCCAAGATTTGGGGTGCTGGTACGGTTTCTTACAGAATGTACGAAACGAAGCGCCAAGAAAGGTGTTGAATTGGCAGGTTTCACAGTTTCGGAGATATTTTCGCATTTTTCGGTATCATTTTTCACACAGATTTGTGGTACAATCTCGGATGGTTGGAAAAACAGCAGTCGGATAAAATGATGATCCGAAATGAAGTGGAGTCAAGAACAGCGAATGACAGACCTCGCAGTGGAGCTGCGTCGATCGATTATGTCCTCACTCTTGGTGCATTGTTCGCCATGTCGGGAGTGGCGGTGATGATGAGTCGTTCGATCATGAAGCTGGTGTATGAAATGACCTGCTTCTTTCTGGCTTGGCCGTTTATGTAGTTGGCCAGATTTCGAAATTCGCTGCTGAAGTCGTGAAATCGTTGGTGGTGGTGAGTCGGCAGTCTCCGATGGTCGGCATCGCACGGCGTTTGCCGCCGAATTTATTGAAGCACAAGCAATCTGAAGAAATTGTCATAAAAGGTCGCCAGCCATGCGAAAACCGCGAACTCTCCGTGAATTTTGGTATCGGTTGCACAACGATCAGGAAGGGGCCGTCAGTCTCGAGACCATCCTGATCATTGGTGCCATTGCGATGCCGATTTTGATTTTCCTGCTGAAATACGGATGGCCGAAAATCCGCGACTACTTCAATAACTCGTTGAATACGCTGAATTCCACCAGCTCAAACGTGATCAATAACACCTGATTGGCATCATTGATCAAGACCTTCCGTCTTTGATTAATGCACATTGAAACGATGTTCGCCGCATTGTTACTTCACGTCCCGTCGATTTTGCTGGTCGCAAATGATCTCAACTGTGTTGCTGCTGTGTTTCACACTTGTGGCGGCAATCACGGATTTGTGCTGGCGTAAGATTTATAACTGGAACACTTACACGGGGATTCTCGTCGGATTGCTGGTCAGCGCACTTGAGCCTGACGGCATCGGCTGGGAAGATAGTCTGTGGGGTTTTCTGGTCTGCGGGCTCGTCGTCGTCAGCTGTTTCCTGTTCTTTCCAGTCGGTGGTGGCGACGTCAAGTTGATCGCCATGATGGCGACCTTTTTGGGATTTGAACAAGGGCTGGAATGCCTGCTGTGGACCTTTGTGCTGGGCGCCGGCATGGCGTTGTCGATTCTGATCTGGCGATTTGGTGTTTTTCGACTGATTGGCCGCAGCGTCAAGCAAATCTGGTGGTTGGTGCGATATCAGCAATGGTTAGTGCTTTCGGAAAATGAACGAAAAGCGCTGGAGCCTCGATTGCGGCTAGGATTGACAGCGTTTGTCGCTGTCCTGATTGTGAAGTTTGGCGGCATTCACTGAGCCGAAAGGGCCACATGCATCGCGCAGTGTTACAAGCCTGCTGGCCGTGGTTTGTCTGCCTGCTGATCGCGGGCGGCCTGGCAATTGTGTTGGTCCAGTTTTGCGGTGGTCGCTGGCAGTGGCGACGCTGGCGTGAACTGCACTCCGATCAGGGTGGGGCAGTGCAAAGTCTGAGTCTCGTCCTGACCCTGCCGGTGTTTCTGATGCTGGTGCTGTTCATCGTGCAGATTTCGCAGATGATGGTGGCGGTGATGATCGTCCACTATGCGGCATTCGCCGGCGCCCGCGCCGCTTCCGTGTGGATTCCTGCGGACGTGACCAATGATCCGACTCTATTTGATGATTTGACGCAAATCGATCTCATCAATGACCAGTTGAAAGGCGGCCCGGAACGGGCGAATGTCATTCTGGGAAATATTCCTGATCCACCTATGCGGGCTGGAATCTGGCAACTCGACTCGGGAGCGAACACTGCGGCAGTCAGCGTCAAATATCAAAAGGTCGCTCTCGCTGCCATTATTCCCTGCCTGACAATCAGTCCTTCGCGAGACTTCAGTTGGGGATCTCAGGTCCCTCCCGATTTGGCGGCCACGTACAGCGCCCTGACCAAGGTTTATCCTCAAATGGATCCGCCGTCACGCAGTAACCAGCGACTGCCAAAACGACTGATGAACAAGCTTGCTTACAGTCACAAATTCACAACGGTTGTCATCGAATGGCAGGAAGTTCAGCACCCGTCGAAGGACGTGGAAAATTCTCCGACCTACAACCCACGAAATCATCCACTGACGCCCGGGCAGGTGCCAAACTGGAATATTAATGAAGTCGGGTTTCGTGATCCGGTGACTGTTCGAGTCACGCATCAATTTGCGTTGCTGCCTGGAATCGGCCGAATTCTCAAGACGGGTCTGGTGATGCGCGGCGAAGATAATTGGCAGAATAAAGGACAGAACGACAATGTGGCCTCTCAAATCACAGCCCAGGCACAAACGCAAAAGGATGAACTGTATACGATCAGTTTAGTGGGTGAAGCCACGTTCGTGAATGAAGGTTATAAGTCGATGTTGCGGTATGCAGTACAACCGTGAAGACCGCTGTCAGTGCGGTGAAAATTACACTTTTCGTTGATCCCCCGCCACCGGGACGAACCCGTTGGCGTGCAGGCTGGAATTCCTTAATAGTACGAAGACTTTGAGTCATGTTGTTATTGAGTTCAGAACATTCGCCGAAACCGACTACTGCAGTTGTTCGCGGTTCCGTCATGTTGCATGGCGCAGTTCGAGTTCGCGCGGCATTTCTGAAGCTGCGTATGTTGCATCGCGATCAACAGGGGACGATCAGCATTCTATCGGTGATCGTCATTCTCTTGTTGACGATGCTCTTGGGCATGATTTTGAACGTCGGTGAACAGATCGACGACAAGATTCGTCTTCAAAACGCGGCCGACGCGGCGACATATTCTGGGGGCGTTGTCATCGCGCGGGGGATGAACACGATTGCCTTCACGAACCATCTCCTTTCCGAGACCTTTGCTCTGACCGCCTATTTTCGCGAAGGCCGGGATCGATATGCGGAATCGCTGGTCCCGCAAATCCTGGATGCCTGGGAAGCTGTCGGGCCACAGATGTCTCAATCGCAGTTTGCACCCATTCGCAATATCCAACCGGCCATGGCTCCGAAGATTCAAATGGAACGGCAAGTCGTCAAAACGTTTGGCGAGATGACGGCAGTGAAGTCCAAATTCCTGTTGCCGGCGTTGGAGGCGATTCTCGGACAACCGGAACAAGGGAATCAGGCGGCGGGAAATGGAGGAGGTGGCCAAAATAATCAGCAGAGTGCAGCTCAATCACACTTGATTCCGCGGTTCCAGCGGCAGGTGGTTCAAGCGACTGCCGCTGCGGCAAATACGCTGACGCAGGAAATCATGAAGCGGCATCTGGTGACGCTCAAGGCAAAATCGGGTACCCCGGTGTGTATTCTCTATACAAGCGAAACCGTGCCGGTCCAATTTCGAACTCAGACGGATCCGTATGAACGTATTGTGCCGGCATTAGATCCCTCGTTCGAAGGCCCGGATTTCATGCAATTGCGGGCCTGGGAGGCCGGAACCTATCAATCAGCCGCGTCAAAGCGCCGCCGTGACCTGGCAACGCGCTATCTCAGCGATTGGAACAACGATGTCAATTTCGACCTGGGGCCGTTTGAGCGAGAAAGTCTTGGCGAAGGCGGGCGCGTGTCGGCCAAGATGTCGCAGTTCATTAACCTCTGGAAGGGGTTCACCTGCGCCAAATTGAACCAGTTACTCGATGTGGAATTTCCTCAAACGAATCTCCCGCATATGTTGCGAACTGCGACGCCCGGCACGTCGCAACAGGAATACCTGGATCATGATTTCATGTTCTCGGGAATTGTCTATCGCAAACAGAGACAACAGACGATGCCTGGGATGTATCGTGTGCCCAATAGTGGTGACGCCACGGCGTTTGCTCGGGTCGCTTTGTTTGTACCTCGGCCGAGATACGAATCGTCGAGTCCGTGTCCGACCTGGTCCTGTCCAAGTTATGATTGGTGGGGCAAATTAAACTGCGGCATCCCCTGTTTTGACAGTTGGCCGACAGAGTGGTCCTTATTCAATCAGAATTGGGCCGCCCGGATCGTTCCGGCTTCCGCCGAGAGCTCGCTGTCGATGTTGAATGAGAACCCTCAGGACATCGCGCCCGGGGTCAAACCGCCTAATGTGGGGGCCATGACGATTCAAGATTTTAAGGCTGTGAATACACACTAATTCGCATTGATACAGACACATTGATACAGACAATGGATTCGCGAATGCAGGCCACCAGGCATTATCAACGACGGCACCCGCGGCGTAGAGCCCGCTCTGGCCTTGCGCCGTTGGAACTCGTCATGTCCTTGCCGTTGATGTTGTGTGTCATGGCCTTGATGATCAACTTCGGGAATGCGGCCACCTGGAAGATACGCAGTGCGACTGCGGCACGACTGGCGGTGTGGCGAGCTCGGCCGCTGTGGAGCGCGGGGGGAGATCCCAAGCCAGCGAACTGGTGGCCACCTACAGCAACAATGAGCGTTCTCGGAACCAGTCGTATTCCGCAAGTCGATGCCATCTGGAATCAACCGGACATCGCTCAAAACTGGATCAAGGGACCCGTCTTTACCGCTGGAAACGGTTATCTCATTGTACGGGACAACCGGGTCAACGAAATGTCTGAAGGGCTTGGCAACGGCGACGCCAGTGTGTCGATGAAATTTCCGTTCATGCCCGCTATGGGGAATATGTCGTTGCACGCCGATCACAATCTGACCCAGACGCTGTGGCAGTTTCACAGCATGGGATATGGTTACAATACTCAGCGGCGTGCCAAGGGGTGGTGGAATGTCGAGG
>JAQGHT010000330.1 GCA_028291565.1 Planctomycetaceae bacterium
GGAGGAGTTTAGCGCGACGCCATGTCGGACGCAATCGATAATCACTATACGTCGGGTCTTTTATCTCGGACTTTTGTCGGGCGCGTCTTCAAAAGAGCGATTAGCCTATCTGCTAATGTTCGTTGCTTCAAAAGAGCGATTAGCCTATCTGCTAATGTTCCAATCTGATAAAGTGAAGCGATCAGAGCATATTTCACTCGTTGGCTCCGCGAATCGAAAGCCGTCATTAGTTTGCTGGTACTTGAGCCGATTGAGGGAATCTGGATCCTGTATAGAGTTTATCGATGTTGTTGAAGGCATTGGTGCATGAGGTCCGGCCGGCTCATGATGGGTCGTCAGGAGCCAGGCGACACTCGATTATATACTGGATGTGCTCATGCCAGACATCGGCTTGCCAATGCTGAATGGCTATTAAGTCGCCAAGGTCCTTCACGCGCATCCCGCGTTCAAGAACATTTTACTGGTTACGGACAGGATTCAGATCGGTAATTTTCCAGCAAGCCAGGTTCAATCATCACCTCGTAAAGCCCGCTCCCCTAGATCTATTGCAGCAAGTTCTGGCAAGCGTTTTAAATTAGAACCCACCGGTGAATTCGAATTTCGCCAGTTGGTCCACGGGATCAATATCTGCCCAAGCGTCTTGCTGATCCAAGTCGGCAATGTCCTGACATGGAACGGCGAAACGCAACTCCGATTAGGCGACAACCAAGGCAATCGTTCGCCGCCCCCGAGCTTGAATGCCAAGGTGATCTTTTTATGCCTGTGTCAGAGCATAATGGACCTCATTTCTGAAGCATAGTTCGAGGCATTGGGAGACGATTCATCCACATTGTGGCCGACTGAGATTTCGATTTCACCCGCCACATTACTAAGCATAAAACAACTATGTCTTTCCAAGAGTCGACTGACCTGGAGCCTCTCATCCGGTCGGATCAGAAAATCGAAGCATTGGAGCATCAAGCTCGAGATTTGGCGTGTTCGGTCGAAAAGGTACGTCAACAGACCCTCGCGCAATCGAATGAGAGAATCGAAGCATTGGAGCAAAAGGCTCGGGATTTGGCGCGGTTTGTGGAAACCACGCGACAGCAAACGTTGTTGCAATCAGATCAGAAAACCGAAGCCCTCGAGCAAAAAGCTCGGGATCTGGCGGACTTCGTAGAAACCCTGCGAAACCAAACACGCTTGCAGTCTGAGACAGAAATCGAGGCGTTATTGCAACAAGCCCGGGACTTGGCTCGCTTCGTGGAAACGGTGCGCAAAGAAACCCGGTTGCATTCCGAGGCGGAAATCGCGGCATTGGGCCAACAAGCAGAGAAATTGGCCGTTTGCGTGGAAACCGTGCGTAAGGAAACTCTCCTGCATTCGGACACCGAAATCGCCGCATTGGCGCAACAGGCCCGGGACCTGGCGATTTCCGTGGAAACTGTGAGAGAAGAGACTCTGTTGCAATCGGATTCGGAGATCAATGCACTCACACAGCAAGCGCTCAGCGTAGCTCTTTCCATTGAGAAATCGCGAATCGAGACCCTCATTTCGGATAAAGTGACACGCAAACTCAACGCAGAACTGGAGCAGCGTGTCCAAGAACGTACCAGCCAATTGGAGGCGGCAAATAAGGAGCTCGAGTCCTTTTGCTATTCCGTCTCGCATGATTTGCGAGCGCCGCTACGGGCCATCGACGGGTTTTCCCGCATTGTGCTGGAAGATTATGCTGATCCCTTGCCGGATCAAGCCAAAGTCTACTTGAAATTGGTGCGCGACAACACACTCCAGATGGGACAGTTAGTGGACGATCTGCTCGCGTTCTCACGGCTGGGTCGCCTGCCGCTCGCCAAGCGAACCGTTGACGTTGGCAATGTTGTACACATTTGTCTGGCAGAAATGCAGGCGGAGCAGGAAGGTCGGCAACTGGAAATTGTCATAGGCGATTTGCCAACCTGTCAGGCCGATCCAACACTGCTCAAGCAGGTCTGGACAAATTTGCTTTCCAACGCACTGAAATACACGCGCAAGCGGGAGTCCGTGAAAATTGCGATTGGCTGGCGAACGCAGCCGCGGAGTTTGATCAATGGGCAGGAGTCTCCCGCATCGGGGATTGGTACGGAAACGGTCTATTTCGTCAAGGACAACGGCGCCGGATTCGACATGAAGTATGCAGACAAGCTTTTCGGCGTCTTTCAGCGACTGCACCGTGCGGCCGATTACGATGGCACGGGTGTGGGACTGGCC
This sequence comes from Planctomycetaceae bacterium, assembly GCA_028291565.1. Taxonomy (GTDB): domain Bacteria; phylum Planctomycetota; class Planctomycetia; order Planctomycetales; family Planctomycetaceae; genus JAKFVC01. The sequence goes on from JAQGHT010000330.1 coordinate 2,230, forward strand.
ATCGTGCAGCGGATCGTGAACCGTCATGGCGGCCGGGTCTGGGGAGAGGCCCAACCCAATCAAGGCGCCACTTTTTCTTTTACGCTGGAATGAGGAACGATCGATGACGGAACAAAACATTGAACTTCTGCTTGTCGAGGACAATCCCAACGACGAAATGCTGGCGTTGCATGCGTTCAAAAAACATAACCTCGCCAACAAGATCCATGTCGTACGTGACGGGGCGGAGGCATTGGAGTTTGTTTTCTGCACGGGTGCCTATGCGCAGCGACACTTTGAAAATCCCCGCGTGATTCTGCTCGACAAGAAACTGCCTCTAGTGGACGGACTGGATGTACTGCGACAGATTCGAGCCGACCCGCGCACCTGCCTGGTTCCCGTGGTCATGCTCACGTCGTCGGCCGAAGACCGCGACATCATCGAGAGCTACAAACTGGGCGTCAACAGTTACATCGTCAAGCCGGTGGACTTCGAGCAGTTCACCGAAACCGCCCGTCAATTGGGCTACTACTGGCTGCTCATCAACAAGCAGCCGACCGAGCGAGTTGATCCTGCCACGAATTGATCACTTACTCGAAAGGCACTTGAAGATGAGCACACCGCTACGCGTCCTGATTCTTGAAGACAATCCCTCCGACGCCGAGGCGTTGTTGCACGCCTTGCGCCGTGCAGGCTACGATCCGATCACGACTTGGGCGGAGACCGAACAGGATTACCGTGCTCACCTGCAACTGCTACCTGAGATCATCCTCGCCGATTTCTCCATGCCGGAATTCGACGCACTGCGCGCGCTGGAGATCATGCAAGAGTGCCAGGTCGACATCCCCTTCATCATCGTTTCGGGTACGATTGGTGAGGAGCGAGCAGTCGAGGTCATGCAACGCGGTGCCACCGATTACCTCCTCAAAGATCGGATGGGGAGGCTGGGCCAGGCTGTCGCACAGGGCATCGAACGCAAGGTCAACGAACAGGCATTGCGGCAAAGCCAGGAGCGGATCAAAGAATTGACGGCAAACGTCCATCAAGTCCTCTGGACGATCGATGCTCGGGAATCCAAGATTCTGTATATCAGTCCCGGTTACGAAGAGATGTGGGGCCGCTCTTGTCAAAGTCTCCTCGACAATCCGCATTGCTACCTGGAAGGCGTCCATCCCCTGGATCAGGAAATGATGCGACGCGAAGACGCCGCCATGTATTCGACCGGACACATTGATGTGGAGTTCCGAGTCTTGCGACCTGATGGATCCGTGCGGTGGGTGTGGATCAGAGGCAATCCAGTTACGGAACAGGATCAAATCGTACGTCTGGTGGGTGTAATTGAGGACATTACCAAGCAACGGCAACTCTCCGTAGAGCGGGACGCACTTCTGTCCCGGCTGCAGCTCCATATCGAGAGAATGCCGCTGGGATATGCCCTGAGCGATGCGGATTTCCGCATCATCGGCTGGAACCCGACCGCGGAACGAATCTTCGGGTTCATGCAGGTCGAGGTGCTCGGCAAGCACCCATCCGAGTGCATCGTCCCCCCGCAGTCTCAGTCCCTCGTAACGGACATTTTCACTCGCCTGGCAGCCGGGGACATGTACGCGAACGGCACGAGTGAAAACGTCACAAAAGACGGACGGACCATTATCTGCGAATGGCACAACACCCCACTGTTCGGTCCAGACGGAGTGTTCCAAGGCATTCTCTCACTCGCCCAGGATGTGACCGAGCGGAAAACGTTGGAGGAACAACTCCACCAGGCGCAGAAGATGGAAGCTATCGGGCAACTGGCTGGCGGCATCGCCCACGACTTCAACAACCTCCTGACGATCATCAACGGCTACAGCGAGATCATTCTCACGGAAATCTTGGAGAACCGCACTGTACAGGATTTTGCCGGTGAGATCCGCCAGGCAGGCGAGCGCGCGGCTGCTCTCACGCGGCAATTGCTGGCGTTCAGCCGGAAACAAGTACTGGATCCGAGGTTGTTGAGTCTGAACACGATTGTGACCGATACGGAGGGGATGCTGCGCAGGCTCATTGGAGAGGATATCGTTGTGTCTGCAGTGTTGGCCCCTGCGTTAGGCCGGGTGAAGGCTGATCCGGGCCAAATCGAGCAAGTCATCCTGAATCTGGCGATCAACGCCCGTGACGCCATGCCGCAGGGCGGCAATTTGACCATCGAGACAGCAAACACTGAATTGGACGAAACCTATACACAAACTTACTCTGATGTGCGCCCTGGGCGTTACGTGATGCTTGCCGTGACTGACACGGGCACGGGGATGGATAAGGCGACGAAGGTTCGCATCTTCGAGCCGTTCTTCACGACTAAGGAGCCAGGGAAAGGAACCGGTTTGGGATTGGCGACGGTCTTCGGCATCGTCAAGCAGAGCGGAGGACATATCGCAGTTTACAGCGAACCTGGACATGGCACGACATTCAAGGTTTATTTGCCGGCAGTCGACGAGATTACTGCAGCGACCCCGTCACCTTCTCCTCTGAAACCGGACTTAAATGGCACTGAAACGATCATCCTGACCGAAGACGAACCAGCGCTTCGGGCAGTGGCCAGTCGCATTTTGCAAATGCGCGGTTACACGGTTATGGAAGCGAGCCAAGGTCCGGACGCGCTTCGCATTGCCGAGGAATACAAGGGAACAATTGATCTGTTGTTGACCGACGTTGTGATGCCCGCCATGAGCGGTCGTCAACTTGCCAAAGGCATTGCAGCTTCCCGGCCCTTCATCAAGGTGTTGTACATGTCAGGCTACACGGATGATGCAGTGGTTCGACACGGCGTTCTGGAGGCAGAAACAGCCTTCATTCAAAAGCCATTCACGCCCAATGCACTGGCCCTCAAAGTGCGGGACGTGTTGGACAATTCTTGGCCGCACGGTGTGAAATTGACGGCGGCAGGAAAGGAAAACAAGACAAGACACGCATAGTAAAGTCCAACCAAATGAGACCTGCTCGGACGATTTCTGTCGCATTCCGGCCCAATAGAACATCAGGACGTACAGATTCAACGCAGATTGCGGTCAAGAGTGACCTGAATCCGCTGGGTAGATCGCGCTCGCGCGGACCGCAAAACAAGCGCGAGTGAGAACGCGCTTGGAAGATGTTTGTGGAACAGCCAGCCTTGCCCACGGGCCGAATTCAGCCGGCGTTGGGAGCGGTGAGTTGAGATTCCCGTCCCGAGATGTTCTTCAGGTACTTGGTGCCGCGCTGGCTGGCGACTTCATTCAGACGGGCTGTGCCACCAAAATAGCTGCCAATCTTCTTCCGCGTTCCCACCAACTTTTCCAGAGTGGATATCCAACTTCCCGCGTCAATCGGCAACCGAGTCAGGATGTTGGGGACAGCATCCGCCACGGTGATCTTACCAGGCCGAATCAGTCGACTTGACCAGTCCAGCAGTTGGAGATATCCGGTCAAGGAAATGCCGTGCAAGATTCCGGCCAGTCCATTGCCCTGAGGATCTCGACGATCCTCGATCGGGAATAGCCAATGCCCTTTCTCGATGTTGGAACGTGACGCATACGGTGAGCCCCCAACAGTGTCTCCAACTTTCCCTGAGCCGAACAATGCCCGACTCGGGCTTTGATAGAAGTATGTGGAGACTTCTCTGGCGTCGGAGCCGATCCCGCCGCGACAGGATTCAAATCGATATAGGCACATGTTGCCAGCAGGCTGGCCTCATCGAGAATGGCGATGGATTTGTAGCGCTCTTCAAAAAACGCGCCGGTACACTTGTCTTCTTGATTGGCTCTGCGAGCAATCGGCTCTTTCAACGACTTCATAAACCAACCCAAATCACCCAACCGCAGTCGCCGAGTCGCGACCCATTCGACAACTTTCGCCCGCTCACTGATCCAGGCCGCTGTCACGACGACCGGTTTTCGATTGTGGTCTCGCGGCGGACAAAGCCGAATCCAGCGTTGAACAACCTCTTCAGCAGTCCATGCCTTCGCCCTCGCCAGGTCGAGTCTTAACAAAACGTGGATGTGGTTATCCATCACCGAGAAACCGCAGACATCGAGTGAGAAGATTCCCGCCAGTTCCTTTAACCTGTCTTCAATCCACTGCTTCCGGTGTGCATTTTCGTCACCGCAAAGAAAGGCGCGCCGCACACACCGCGAAACACAGTGATAAAACGGAGTCACCGTCGGATCGACAAGAACTTTGCGAGCAGTGGCCATGACATCCCCACAACGGAAATTCGGACTGAAATAAATTCTCAATCAGACTGGACCGCATTCTACCGACCAGTTACGCTGACGCGCCCGACAAAAGTCCGAGATAAAATACCCGACGTATAGTGATTATCGATTACGTCCGACATGGCGTCGCGCTAAACTCCTCCTGGTTCTAACCGAAGGAGCGTCGCGTGCGATACATGGAGAACCCTGACCAGGGTACGCTGTTCAATGTCTTTCGGGACATTTTGTCTCCGGTTGCTTTTAATCGACTGCAGCAAGGCTGGGAACAACTCTTTCGGCTGGCAATTTTGAAACTGATGCCTGCCGATAAGTTCGCCCGCCATTTCCATCCCATTTTGGGACGTCCCACCAAAGAGCTGTATTCGATGGCGGGGCTGATCTTCATCATGGAGTTCCGCAATTGGACTCAGGAGGAAGCGGTCGAAGCCTATTCGTTTCACGCAAATATTCAATATGCGTTGAACCTCGACCCGGAAGGTCAAAGTCTATGCGAACGCACGCTGCAGCGTTATCTCCAAAATGAAGAAGAAAACCGGCGGAGACATGATCTGCAAGCCGTCCGATCCCGACGCCACCTTGGATGGTCACAAGGGATCGGGATATCAGGTGCAGATTTCCGAAACCGGCCATGCCGATAACGCGGTGCAACTCATTCTGTCGGCGATTCCGCAGACGGCCTGTGTCAGTGATGCGTCCTCTTTAACGACGGTCATTGAGGATCTGAAGAAACTTGAACTCCTTCCGAAAAGCTTGCTGGCGGACACGGCCTACGGAGGCGACGACAATCAACAATATTGTGAAGCGGAAGGGATCGACCTGATTTCTCCTACGCCGGGAAAGTGTCCCGAAGACCAGGTCGACGGTGAGCATCTGACAGCGGCCGACTT
>JAQGHT010000379.1 GCA_028291565.1 Planctomycetaceae bacterium
GCGGGCACACGCTTTGCAGCGATATTCATCCAGAGCGGGCGCGTGTGAGCCACACACTCTTCTAGAGCCCACGTCTTAGGGCTAACCAGGGTCGTGGGTGTTGGCGTGTGACTTTGATCCCGCTGAGTCGCTGGCCCTTGCTCGAACACTCTTTAGAGCCAGCACTGGGCAAAAAATGACAGAAGGTGCATGATGAGAACTGCTCAAGTTTCCTTACCAACGATTGGCATGATTGCTGGCACTCGGGTGGCGCTAGGGGCCGGTTTGGGCCTGCTGTTTGCTGATCGATTGACGCCCGAAAAGCGTTGCGCTGCTGGCTGGGCGCTCGTCGCCGTCGGAGCAGTGACCACGATTCCGTTGCTCGTAGAAGTTTTCGGCAGTCGCCGCGAGACTCGCAATTGCGAATCCCAGGAGCGTGAGTCGCTTGAAGCCGTTTCAGCGCTATCGTGACTTGCAGGCGACATAATTCCGAACGATTAGTCAGGCCTTCCAGGTGAGCCAATTGGCAAACGCTCCCGAATTCTGGTCTCGTCGCAATCCGCGTGGCATGCGCGCCCGGGCTCACTTGGCGGTATTTCACAAAATATCTCATTCCTGAGCGCGCAACGCGCAAGTAGGCAGATAGCCTGCTGCGAGCTCCCGAAATTGCGTGATTTGCTGCTGTTGCCAACTGGCGTTCTGGCCGAGTTCCTCTGCCATGAGTGCTGCAACTCGCGACGACATTTCGATCGCCGCCCGAGCATTTAAAAAGAGCGCGCGAGTCCGTCTCGCGAGTACGTCTTCAACAGTTCGAGCCATCTCGTGCCGGGTCGCCCAGATGACCTCCGCGGCAGTGTAGGGCAGGGCGGCGTGAAGTGGCTCGCCCCAGGCGGCGTTTTCTTCAATCAAATTCCGAATCTCTAATGCGTCAGACCCGTAAACGGTGAAATGCCCGAGGGCCTCATCTGGAACTCGGTGACCGTGAATTGCCAACGTTCGAGTGCAACAGGGCCGATCTTCAAGCTGCGCGAGTGTGGTGGCCTGATCTACACAATCCTCGGACATGTTTCGGTAAGTGGTCCACTTTCCGCCGGTCAAAGTCAGCAGCCCTGAATTATCAATATGGATCGTGTGGCTGCGTGAAAGCGAAGAAGTGCTTTTCTGGTCTCCGGCACGTACCAGTGGACGAATTCCGGCGAAGACACTCAAAATGTCCGCGCGCGTCGGCGCGCGTTCGAGATAACGACTGGCTGTCTCGAGAATAAAGTTGATTTCTTCGTCCGTTGCCCGTGGTTCAATCGGCGTATCGTGAATCGCAACGTCGGTTGTGCCGACTAAAGTGTGATCATGCCAGGGGATCGCAAACATCACTCTGCCATCTGCCGTGTGAGGCACCATGATGGCACTGCAACCGGGCAAGAAAGAGCGTTCAAACACGAGATGGATTCCCTGACTGGGCGCGACCAGAGACGACGCGGCGGGATCAGCCATCTTGCGTATCGAGTCGCAGAAAACCCCGCTCGCATTGATCACCACCCGAGCCGAGAATTCGTAATCACGACCGCTTTCCGAGTCCCTGGCTGTCACCCCATTGACGAAGCCCTCTGCGTCGCGACGCAATCCCGTAACCGCGAAATAATTCAAGAGTGTTGCCCCTTGCTCCGCGGCCGTGGCAACCAGGTTGATTAGTAAACGTGTATCATCAAACTGGCCATCATAGTAGACCACGCCCCCCTTCAAGCCCTCGGTTTTGATCGTGGGCAGACGCTGCAATGTTTCATCGCGCGACAAACGGCTGGTCGGACCAAATCGGTACCGACCAGAGAGCATGTTGTAGACCTTCAGTCCAAACCCATAAAAAGGAGATTCCCACCAGGTATAACTGGGAACGACGAATGCCAGGTCATGAACCAGATGCGGAGCATTCTGGCGTAAGAGGCCACGCTCCTTAAGGGCTTCCATCACGAGCGAAATATTGCCCTGCTCAAGATATCGGACGCCGCCATGAACCAATTTGGTGCTGCGACTCGAGGTCCCCTTCCCGAAATCGTATTGCTCGAGCAACAGGACCTGGTAGCCACGAGAAGCAGCATCGACCGCCACGCCGACGCCTGACGCACCACCACCAATGATCACCATGTCCCAGGTGGCGTCGCGTTGCAGAACCCGTTCCAGCATTTGCCCACGATTCATGCGGTATCCTCGCGCTGTGCCGTGCCACACTAAATGCTCACATCGGCCTGCGTCCAGGTACCGTCCACGAATCGCCAGATCCCGCCTGAATTACGGTTCTTCAGGGTTTCAGGCAAGCGAGATTCCCGAACACTGTCGTAACACTGCAGCATCCCAAAACGGTGGATTGATGCGGGGATTCCTACGGCAGTGAAGGCGGGATGGCCTGTTGCGGGGAACGGACCGCCGTGATTCATCGCTGGACTGACCGCGACGCCGGTTGGCATCTTGTCATTTAGTAATCTCCCGACGCGGTGACGCAATGCAGGAGCAACTTTCTCATAATTTGAGTCGTCCTTACCTGTCGTGTCGGAATAGACACTGCCCGTCAAGTTGCCTTCCAGAACATCCAGCACTTGAACCAATTCCGTAATTGACTGGCATTCGACGAAGAGAGTGCTGTTTCCGAACGTTTCGGTTTGCAGGGCGTGGGGTTCTTTGAGAAATAAGGCCCCCGAGGTTCGCAGCAGCGTGTTCTGGAACGACGCACCTTTGCCGCCACCGATTTTACCACCAGTTTCTACAGTGGCCCCGTGTGCAGCCAAGGTGTTCACTCCCTGCTCTAAACTCTTGCTGACTCCTGACCCCAACAGCGTTCCAACAGGAGCCGCCGCAAATCGCTGCCGCACGTCTTCGCGGAATCGATCGGTCGCGGGGCCTTGTAATAACAGCACCAGCCCCGGATTCGTACAAAACTGACCGACACCCATGAGACAGCTGGCTGAGAATTCCTCGGCGATCTTATCCCCTCGTTCAGCGAGTGCCCCCGGTAGAATGACAACCGGGTTAATACTGGAAAGCTCGAGATAAATGGGCTTGCCGGCCTTATCCGCCGCATCTTTCAGCGTCAAACCAGTATTGCGGCCCCCGGTATACCCTGTGGCTCCGATTAATGGGTGCGAAACCAGTTTCACGCCGTCTGCGTGTTCAGTACGATAAATCAGCTGCACAAACCCGGGTGGCATTTCCGTTTGTTTTGCAGCCTGCAATGCTTCCTCGGCAAAAATACGTGTCGTTCCCGGGTGGGAAGGATGGCCCTTTGCAATGACGGGATTTCCCGCGGCGATCGCCGCCGCAAAATCGCCGCCGGAAATTCCGTTAAATGCGAAGGGAAAATTGTTGGGCCCGAACACAACCACGGGGCCGATTGGACCAAATTGAGACCGGATGTTGGCCTTGCTGTCAATCGTTGGACTGCACCACGAAGCGGAACGTGCCGCCACGGCCGCCGTTTTTAATTGATTGATCGTTCGCGGCAACTCGTTGCCAGCGAGCCGACCTTCGGCCGGCAGAGCCGTTTCCAGATGAGCCTGGGCAACGAGTTCAGCCTTTTTCGCTTCAATCCGGACCGCGTAGGCCTCTAAGAATTTTGCGAATCGTTCGCCGGACCAACCCCGCATCACTTTTGCCGCCGATGCGGCGGATTGAATCGCGCGTTCGATTTCCGACCAGGGACTTACGGGATAAACACCAGGCAACACTTCCCCTGTCGCCGGATTGGATGCCTGAAATATTTTCGTGGCAATCGATGAAACCCATTCTCCACCAATCAATACGGGCTGCGAACTCATTGTGACACGGCTCCTGTGAACGACCTGATTTGAATCTGCGGACTGCATTCCATTTGATGTGATTGTACCGCCCGAGCTAAAAATTGGCACCTGTGCGAATTTGCTGTCTTTCATCAATTCTTCATCGCAAATACACAGTTTGACTCTCTAATTCACGTCAATTTACAAGAAAGCCGCCAAATGATTAGAAAGCAAGTACCTCATGAATTACCAACTCAGAACGTGGCCTCGAATCGCAAACGCCCCTGGAGCGACCCAAGATCACTCTCGTCGGCCCAAAACACTCATTCCGAAGAAAGAAGTCAAAACGCAAGTGCAGGCGCTGGCGACAAATCTCTCTGAACATCTCAAATACCAAGTCGGCAGCGAGGATCTCGTCGTCATTTCCGTCATGTCTGGTGGCGTTTATTTTGCAGTCGACATTGATCGATTGTTGGGCGAGGGACGACTCGGTCTGCGGACGGCAATGCATTACATCCATTTGCACCGCGTTCCAGGCGCCCCACCCCAAGAGCATATGCGAACCTTTCAAGAATCCGACATCCAGTCCCGGCACGTCGTCTTGATTGACGACATCGTCGACACGGGCTCGACACTGCGATACGCGGTGGATGTAGTCCAGGGATTCGGTCCCAAGTCGCTGGAAACAGTGTCGTTGCTTTGGAAACCGAAACAGACCGTGGGAAATTTCCGTCCAAACTGGTGCTGCTTTCAAATCAACGACGTTTTCGTCTGTGGCTATGGCATGGATGATCAGGATGGACGTTACCGCAATTTGCAAAGCATTGTTTGCTGGCCCGACCGCGACAAACGAGGCGAATACACGCCACTCAAGCCGTATCGACTCGACTGATCCGGCGGCTCCTCGCGATCTTTACCATCGGTCTGGCAAGCGAAAGATTGTTGCTCGCTCAGTTTCAAGCCCCTCTGTGATCGATTGACGACTTAGTCTAAATTAGCCGTTTCAGAAACCTGAGCAAATATATCTCCCGCGAACTTGGCGGTGCGGGCCTGTGTCTCTAAAATTCAGGATTGATCGTTTGGAGCCGATTTCGATCGGCTCTTCAAAAGTGGTCGATGACATTGAAATTGCCGGAGTGAGCTGAACGATCGTCGCGAGGCGGAATTCGCAAGAATTTCGGCTCGGGGAGGAAAGTCCGGGCTCCAGAGAACACAGTGGTGGGTAACGCCCACCGTCCGCAAGGACCGGGATAGTGCCACAGAAAGTATACCGCCACGCGGGTTCGCTCGCGGTGTAAGGGTGAAACGGTGCGGTAAGAGCGCACCATCTGTCCGTGTGACCGGCTGGCTCGGTAAACCCCACTGGGA
>JAQGHT010000395.1 GCA_028291565.1 Planctomycetaceae bacterium
AAGAAGTTCAGTGGAGACTTAATGGATCAGGAATTCGTGATCGTGCTGCCGTCTTCTTTGGGCGGCGCGAACGTCAATCAGATTTTCAATCTGGTACTTGATGTTGTTGCACATGGGCTAAGCATCAACGTGGACTATGGGATCGGAGCGACACTAGAAGTCGTGAACGTCATGCCGAAAACCTGGGCAACAAGATCGCTTTTATTTGACGAACCCCGAGGAGAGGCTGAAGAGTTAGCAGCCTTTCATATTGGTAGTCAGCATGTCGATTTACTCTGGATTGTCCCCATGCATCAAAAAGAAATCGAACTGATCCGAAATCAAGGCCTCGACGTCCTTCGAGATTGGGAAGCCGGTGCCGAATTTGATCTGATTGATCCCGAACGCCCGAGTTTCATCGATTCTTGATGGGCAGGCGGCTGGATGTGATGGCACTGGCGACGTTTGAGAGACACGAAATGGAGCAGACCCTGGAGTGCCGCAGTCCATATTAAATGCAGAGCCAAAGTTGTGGCGTTGGGGGGCATTGGTCGCCTTTGCTCATGGTACCGCTAATCATTGACTTCATTGAAAGGTTCGTTCGATGGCCGAAAACTCAACTGGTCCATCACAACTCGTCCGTCATGTCTATCGGGAGAATATTAAATATTTTGGTGAGCCTGATGACAGTTTCGTCTTTGACAACGAAAGTGGTTCTTCACCCGTTCCGAATGGTGTGCCGGGGCGTATCGATGTTTTCGTGTGGCACGCTGCTGCAGATCTCGGCATGACGACGTTTTCGACGATCGGCATGTGTGACAAGTCTATGACTGGCGCGGATCACCGTGCAGAACTGCATTTCGCAGTAAGAGAGAGGCTGGCCCCAGACGAAGTCCAGAAATGCGCTCGGTTTCTTGCTAATCTCGCAGTTTATCCGTTTCTCTGCGAAACGAATCTGGATTGGTGGCATAAAATTGAAGACCCAGGAAAGATTCCGCTGTTTTCTAACGCGAAATGTTTGCTGTTTTATCCCCGTTTTGTCGAAAGCGGGTGGGATTTGATTGAGGTCGAGGATGCCACTGTCAAGCTTCTGAATGTCATTCCGATTTCCGCGGATGCGTACAAACTCAAATCTCGCGATGAATTGATGGATTACGTCTGGAATGATTTGGCCGATCCATTTGCTCCTTGGTAATTGCATATGGCGTTTTGTGGCAAAACTAATAATCAACTCAACCTCAATTAGAAACAGTTATGGCAATTGGTCCGACCGTTTCTGAAATCGCTGATTTAGAGATGCGCACAATAGCAAGGCGGTCGAGGCCGGGGTTGACTTGGACAATTGAGAAGGGCAACAGTCAATAGGGAGTAAACGATGGTTGGATTCAAAGCACTAGCACTGCCCGTTACTTCTGACGTGGCTCCGCGATGTACAATCGGTGGCCGTGCGAAACTGCCATCGGAAATCGATGTGCCTCGTTGTCGAAAATGCAGCGCCCAGTTGCTCTTATTTCTCCAGTTTGATATCGACTGCGCATGGTGCTTGCCTTTCGTGGCAGAAAGTCACCTTGCAGTTTTCATGTGTCCGCAGTGCAACGAAATTCCATCGTTCGAGTTTCCAACTGGTCAGCTTCCTGCACAGTATTGGGACAAGAACGAGGGACACTTCTTTGCGGTGATGAGCAAACCCAGCAGCATGGAATCGGTTCGGCACGCGGAGCCAATTTTGGTCACCAAAGAGCTTCAGTTTGAACCAATGGCGCAGGACGGTCACGCACCGGACACGATACGTGTCGGAGGCAACCCATTTTGGCTTCAAGGCTCCGAACGATTTGTTTGTACCTGCGGTTCAGAAATGGCGTTCGTAGCACAGATTGCCGAGAATTTTGAATTCGAAAAGCAAGTAAATGCCCCTGAGCAGCCAGATTCATTCTCATCCAATGCTTACTGCCTGTTCTTGGGGAACGAAGTCTACATATTCGCGTGTCCAGAGCAGTGCAATTCGCGATCAGTCTGGATTACGGTACAGGGATAGGTGAGTCGTTCGCCAGGTTGGGGCGATTCCGTTCGAAGAAAGAGGGTGAATGATGGGACAGCCGATCCATTTTTACGCAACGAAGAGCGATCTGCGAGGATTGCTCAGAACGCTATCCGCCACGGGGAAGTTTGCGGTAACTGAGTGTGGGATGTTTGAGCAACCACAAATACTCACGGTTCCTTTGGATGAGGCGCATTCTCTAGGGATTCTGGGGCAAAAATGACAATCAACTCAACCTCACCGTCCCTATATGACCTCAGAAGGTGTCGCCAAGAGTCTTAAAGCAGTTTCGAACGCTGCGCCACGCCCCGGGACTAGAATTCGTTGTAACTTCTTGTGTATTGTGATGTTGGAAGACGTCCAAGCGGGACGACAAGTTGCTATTGAGGAATACACGATGAGTGGGCCGGGAATTAATCCTGAATTCGATCCTTATCACAAATGGCTGGGAATCGCTCCGTCCGAACAGCCACCCAACCACTATCGCTTGCTCGGCATCTCGAAATTCGAGAATGATGTGACGGTGATTGAAGCGGCAGCTGATCGCGCGTTGACATTTCTCCGAAAACATCAAATGGGTCAGAATCATCAGCAGGCGAACCAGCTGCTCAATGAAGTCACTCGAGCCTGGCGGTGTCTTGCCAAACCAGAGAGTCGGGCCAAATATGACGCCACGTTAACAGATGATTCTGAATTCGCTCCTATCGAATTCGCCGAAGCAGCTCCGGACCCAAGTCATTCGAGCTTGCGCCGCAAACGAAGTAACCGCAAGCGAAGAGATAAGCGGCTTGCAATTTGGGTCGGCGGGGGAGTGGCCGCTGCCTTCGCGATCATTGCGCTGTTGATGTTCCTCCTAAGGAGCCCGGAACCGGGGCCAAAGTCGAAGACCGATGCGGAAAGCGTCGCGTCCACGCAGAACGATTATCCACCGACAAAAGTTGAGTCGAAAAGGGCCGAGCCGGAAAGTCGGGCGACCCAGCGGGCCGACGTCAGCATCCCCAAGACCGTATTGCCTCCTGCCGCAAATGCTCCGAAGGTCGCGGTTGATTACCACCCTCCCGAGCATGTTTCTGTGCTGCCTTTGGCCTTTATTCCCCGCGATCAGCAGCCTCCGACCAACGACGAGCAGGCCCTGTTTCTCAAGCATCTCAACTTGACACAACAGCGGTACCGAGAATTGCTGAACGGGGATACGTTTGAAATTGCGAAACAGCAGGTGCAGCAGGTTTCTGGAGGTAAATCATTGGATTTCTATCGAACCGCGCCAGAACAAGGTGCATCCGATATCGTTTCCGAACTTCTGGAGCATTTCAAGACAAACCGCTTTCAATGTCCGTATGTTTTTTGCATTCTTCTGATGAACTCCAAAGATGATTTCCCATCAGGGGGAGGCCGTCCCATTAATGGAGGTGTGAATACAGGCGGTGGAATGATGTATCTTTCGTCGCGAAGTCTTGTGACGAACGAACATTTTCAATGTACGTTGCAGCATGAACTGGGCCACGGTTTCGGCCTGCCCCATGTTGACGCCTACGGCTATGACATGGCGACAAACCCCTCATTGATGTCATACAATGCCGCCCATTTCACCAAAGGTTTTGCTGCCAGTCCGACCCCTGGAATACTGATTCCGGAAGATCGTCGGGCACTGGCACTCAATAGGCGGGTCTTCGCTAAGGCGACGTTTGATTCCGCTCGAGACATGCCAGCCGTTTATCCGCTGGCAAAGCGAATCCTGACACTGCCGCCGATGGACCTGCCAGGCCAGCCTGCTTATTATGCGACGCTTACATCCAATGTCAGCGCGGCGCCGGGAATCAATGTCGATCCGATCGTCCGAGAGCAAACGTTTCCAAGTGCCAGATGGGTCAATTTCGACTTCAATTTGATGTGGCACTCATTACGTAACCTGCCCAACAATGAAGGCGAAATTCAAATTACTTTCCCGTTCGAGGTGCGGTTGAGTGGCATTTCAATTCACTCTCAGCACATGGCGTTGGATCACGAGGCGACGGGTGTTCGGTTACAGATCATGGATGGTGATCGCCGCAGAGTAGTAGTCGAACGGCCACTGACGAAGATCGATGAGCTCGTCAGTTTCCCTCCGGCCACGGGACAAAAATGGTCGTTGCTTCTGAAAGGAAACAAGAGCCAGACTCTCATTGTTCGCGGACTCCGTTTTTTTGACGGAGGTCAAGAAGTCTTTCCGCACCAGGTCCCTTATCGTAATGAAGCCGGGGTTGATGACGTCGCTCCTTCCGCACAATCAGCGAATGGGAAATCCGTGGCTCGGAATACGGTAATTCCACTACCGGCAGACGTTGCAAAAACGGGTTTAACCGAGAGCACGCCGGGCCCGAAATCCATCGTAGGGGCTTTGGGGTCGGAACAGATGTCTCCAGTCCCCGATCCGGCGGCGCAATCCAAAGCAAAAAAATCGCTGCAGGAAAAATTCCGAGCGCAATACAGCCAAGCGAAAAAGCTCGAAGGAAAGGTGGCGCTCGCCATTGCTTTAATGAGTCGCGCCTCCGATACGGAAGTTGATAACGCCGAGCGATATGTAGCGCTTTCCGATGCGCTCGATGAAGCGGCGGAGAGTGGAAACTTGACTCTCGCGCAAGAAGCTCTGCAGGCCCTGACGACAGGTTTTCAAGTCAGCCCACAGGCGCTCAAACAAAAACTGATCTCGGCTGCCGCGGGGGCCATCAAGTCGATTCAAGAAGCGCAGTTGCTGTACGTTCAATCTCTGGAGCTTGCTCACGAAGCGGCCAGAGATCTGGACTATGGCACCTCCATCAAGGTCATGCAGTCGGTCTCGAGTGCGTTAAAGAAACCCGAGTTCAAAGAGGTACAGGATTTTGCCAAATTCGAAATCAAGCGCTACATGGCTTACCGCGAATTATTTGACTCGACCAAAACAGCGCGCGATAAACTCGGAACTAATCCTATGGATCCGAAAGCGAATTTGGCGTGGGGCCGGTTCGTTTGCTTTTATCAGGGCGATTGGGATCAGGGATTGCCGATGTTGATTCAATCTGGCGACAAGACATGGAAATCAATCGCCGAGCGTGAGTTGTCGATCCCATCGGCGCCGCAGGATCAACTCAAATTAGGAACAGACTGGCTGAACGCCGGAGAGAAGGAAAAAGACCCCATTCGACTTCAATGTCGCCAACGAGGTGATGCTGTCTTGAAGACCGCAGCCAGTCAGGTGATGGGGAAGAAGGAGAATGCCAAACTTGCCGAGCTGATCGATCAACAGTTTTCCCGATTGTTCGACAAGACGATTCAAGTTTCGCAGGGCGTCGCTGGCGGAGCCCCGATTGCGGACACAGAGAGTTTAAATCCGGGTGAGGAATTCACGATCGAATTCTGGTTCTTGACGATGGCTCGGGAAGGCGTTTTGATTTCCAAGCGCCACAACGGATCTGAAGGGTCAATTCAAGTTCGGACTAGTTTTCGGGAAGACGGAACCACGCAACAGCTTCACTTTGAGGCATTCGGACCACCGGGAGTGATTGGCGGTGGTACTGGGGCCAACTATCCCATCTCGGATGGTCACTGGCATCATCTCGCCATCGTGAAACAAGGAATTCGATTGACTCTGTTCGTTGATGGCAAATTGATGGTGAGTACAGACATTGAGGATTCGCGTCGACTCAACGCCGCATCGCCCTGGAAATTTGGCTGCTCCGAATTCGGTCCGCCTCTGGCGGGAACATTTGCGCGGCCCCGATTTTCCAACAATGCCCGGTATACAAAAGAATTCACTCCTCAGAAACAGTTTGTTAAGGACATATGGACACTTTCTCCGATGTGATTTCCGAGACAGTTTGAGACGCTTCACTGATCTTCCCACATCCTTCTAGCGATGACGATGAGAATGGAGAGCCGATTGATATTCCCCCCGCAATTTAAATGCCGCTTGGCATTCGACGCGGTCGCTCTCAAACCGAATGGTTCTTTTGAATTCTGGTTTGACGATGGCGACTTATTCTTTGGACACGCCATCGAAGTAACTGGTAATTTGATAAAAGGTCCGGCGAAAGCGGGCATTCCCAGGCCGAGTTGTTCAGTCGCTGTTCGACGTTGCTGTCGCATCCTATTAAAAGATCAGCCCTTTCATGCCCAAAAAACTGAAACCTCTGACTGACTATCACAAGATCCGCAGACTTTTGAAGAATGAGTTCGAGAACGGGCCGGTTGTTGATGTGATCGGCATTGTCCACAAGGATGGTGCCCGTGAAGGTTTCCGTATTACTGAGGATGAAAGGTTGTGGACTTTTATTCTGGACCTCGTTTGCTGGCGAATCGGTGCTGGGCCATTGCGGAATCGCGAGCTCAGAATGACTCAGGAAGTGACGGAAAAGAAAATGGGACAACTATTGCGTGCCATCAAGGGCGACACGGTCATCCGGGTAAAGGCACGCGTGGTTGAAGAGTCGATCGTCGGTAGTCCACATGCGGCGCTGGTGAAAATCGTTGGGCCTGATGAGTCGGATGTGGAACTTAATGTTCGGCTCGCGGAACTGTTGCAGCCCGTCACGTTTGACGACGATGAATTCGGAACATTCGTGTTCGATCGAATTCCGGGATTGAGCTGGAACGGTACACGCAGAAGGAAATCTAAGTCGATTCAACTCTGTTTGAACGCGTCGAAGATTCCCCAAGCCCGAAAGGCACTGGAATGTATACGATTACTGTGGAAAGACCTGAAGCAGTGGGATCAACGATTTCAAGCCTTCGCCGCTGAAAAACTTTTAAAGCTCAAAAATGACAGTTGGTACGATCACGATGTCAACGAATGGCCAATCGATATCACTTCTCGGCAATTCGCAAGCCGCATGACACTTGAATGTGTCGCCGTCAAACCGAATGGTTCTGTTGATTTCCTGTATGACGACGGAGAATTGTTCCTGGGCCAAGTCATCCAAGTCACGGGAAATCTGAAAAAAGGCCCAACCAAAGCTTGCATTCGCGGGCCACGTTATTCAAACGGTGTCCGAAAAATAGACATTTATTGTTAAGAAGCCTACAAAAACGCTCTCGGTTTTCCCATCGGCAGAGTGGCTCTGTCGAAAGTTGGTTTAGCTGAAAGATTCTTGTCTGGGATACAATTTTGGCTGCGAGACAATTGGCTGAAAGCGAGCTGTTTCGGGTACCATTAGTTTTTGCCAGCGGCACCCAACAATCGAGAAGACAAGACACGCATAGCAAAGTCCGACCAAGTGAGATCTGACAGGCTAATATTTCTTTCGTAATCCGGCCCAATAGAGCATCAGGACGTAGAGATTCAATGCAAATTGCGGTCAAGCGTGACCTGAATCCGCTACGCAGATCGCGCTCGCGCGGACCTCGAAACAGGCGTGAGTGAGATCGCACGTTTGCGAAGATGTTTGTTGAACGGCCGGCATTGCCCACGGGCCGCATTCAGCCGGCATTGGGAGTGGCGAGTTGAGAGTCGCGTCCGGAGATGTTCTTCAGATATTTGGTCCCCCGCTGGCTGGCGACTTCATTCAGACGGGCTGTGCTACCAAAATAGCTGCCAATCTTCTTCCTCGGTCCCACCAACTTTTCCAGAGTGCATTTCCAACTTCCCGCGTCAATCTGCAACCGAGTCAGGATGTTGGGGACAGCATCCGACACGGTGATCTTGCCGGGCCGACTCAGTTGACTTGACCAGTCCAGCAGTTAGAGATATCCGGTCAAGGAAATGCCGTGCAAGATTCCGGCCAGTCCATTGGCCTGAGGGTCTCGACGATCCTCGATTGGGAATAGCCAATGCCCTTTCTCGATGTTGGAACGTGACGCGTACGGTGAGCCGCCCAACAGTGTCTCCAACTTGCCTTGGGCTGAACAATGTTCAATACAGGATTTGATTGACGTGTAGCGAGGTCAAGTCCCTGGAGTGCTGCGGCTTGACGCAGCCCTCCCTTGAACTGGAATGGAGATGTTGATCATTCAACAACTGATCGACAATATCTTCGAGTTTGATTTTCACGGTATTGAAGTTCGAGAGTCGTGATTTCAATCAAATGGAGGGCGGTGTCGAGCCACCGCACTCCAGGGATCTCGCGGCCAGCCAAAGAATCAGGAGCGTGGTTAGCGCCGGTTCCGGTCCGTCGCGGCGAATGGTCTGTCTGTTCCTAATCGATAGAGGTCATGTCGCTGAGAAGTTGCAAGCGGCAGGACGCCCGTTCTACGACTTGGAATTTCATGCAATCATAGCCTTTCGGTGTGTCACACCAGCTCGAAAATTCGACATGATTCAATAGAGTTTAGTTGATGACGCAGAAAATACCCCCAAAAAATGTATGCAATTGAGCGGATCGGACATGCTTTTGGCTGGGAACAAGACTTAAGACGTAACGAATTGGAGATAAATTGGCATCTCCAGAAATTGCCTCGCGGAAACGAGTCTTGTTAAAATGCCAAAGTTGCTCAGAAGATTGAGGTTTCGGTTGCCGCAGCGCGAAACCAACCATGTCTATCAATCGAGAAG
This sequence comes from Planctomycetaceae bacterium, assembly GCA_028291565.1. Classification (GTDB taxonomy): domain Bacteria; phylum Planctomycetota; class Planctomycetia; order Planctomycetales; family Planctomycetaceae; genus JAKFVC01. Next base: position 8,520 of record JAQGHT010000395.1, read on the forward strand.
AACTTGATTGAGGCAGGTTCAAATTGAGATTTCTCAGCGGGATGGCACTGATAAACTCTTATGATTCGGGTTCCACTGACTTTGCCGGTAGAACCCATTTCACGGCTTGTCCGTCATTCGACAGCATCCGAAAAGTGCTCCATTCGGTGTGTCACACCGGCAGAAATTTTTT
>JAQGHT010000414.1 GCA_028291565.1 Planctomycetaceae bacterium
TTCGCTCTGGGCATCGATCGCCGATGTCGCCTCATCCAGAATTAGAATTGCCGGGTCGCGCAAGATGGCTCGAGCCAGGGAAATTCTCTGCCGCTGGCCTCCCGACAGACGCGACCCTTTTTCGCCGACTCGAGTTTGAAATCCGTCCGGGAACTGATCGAGAAACTGAGTCACATGGGCCTTGTCGGCCGCGGCGTGAACTTCTTCGACTGTCGCTTCCGGTTTGCCGTAACGGATATTGTCGAAAATGGTTTCGTCGAAAAGCAGAGTTTCCTGAGTGACCACGCCGAGCTGGGCTCGGAGATCGCGCAAACGAACATTGCGAATGTCCATACCATCGATCAACACGGCACCGTGTTCTGGATCAAAATAGCGTGGCAACAAATTGACCAGGGTCGATTTCCCGGATCCATTTTCACCAACCACAGCGATGACTTCGCCGGCTCGGACTTTCAATGAAACTTTGTCGAGCACGCTTGGCCGTGCCGGGTCGTCTCCCGAGTGGTAGGTGAAGCTGACTTTGCGAAATTCGATCAGTTGCGAATGGCGTGGCAACAACAGCGGATGTGCAGGATCCTTAATGAGCGATTCCCGGTCCATCAACTGAAAAATACGATCCGCCGCAGCCATCGACTTCTTCAGCTTGGCGAAGACGCTGGAGAGTTTTCGGACGGGATCGCTGACTCCGGCCAATAAGGCATACAGCATGGCCAATTCGGCGACCCCCATCGGACGCGATGACAATTTGATGCCCCAGATGGAGTCCGTATTGCGCAAGACGAGATAGACACCAGGCATCATGGCCAGCAAGAGGGCACATAAACCCAAGACTTCTGTGACTGGACCTGTCAGCGAATCGATCTTCACAATCCGCATGGACTTTTCAAAATATGCTTTATTCTCATCATGGAAGCGGTTCCGGTGCCGGCGAGCGCCGTTAAAAGCGATAATGACCTTGATTGATTCCAGCGACTCTTCCAGCAACTTGTAAATCCGCGACATGCTCTCAGCGGACTTGTGACTGGCCCGCTTCAGCAGATGCCCGAAGCGATGAAAGACAGCCGCCGCGACCGGCACGAAGACCAGGGACAGCAGCGTCAATTGCCAATTCACAAAGAACGCCAGCACGACACAAGCCAGCGCCTTCAGGGGTTCTCGGACGACTTTCCCCCCCAGCAGCAGCAAGCCATTTGCCAGTGTGTCAATGTCGTAGGTGAAGCGGCTCAGCAGATCCGCAGTACCCGCTGCGGATACTGTCTGATAATCGAGATTCAGCGTACGGCGAAACAGCGCTTTGCGAAGGTCCATGGTGACCAGTTGCACGACGCAGCCCACCAGCAAGTCCTGCAGATAGAAAAAGGAGTCCTTCACGATCGTCGCCACCAGCAATAGAAGCAACAAGACGGCGAACGTGTTGAATCGGTCCACAGGAACCCAGGGCAGCACTGTGGCCTTGACCTTCCGAAATCCCAGCAGTTCGTGAGCCGTCTCGGTCACGCGCGTCTGAATTCGGGTCTTTTTTTGGAATAAGGGCAGATCGGCTTCCGCGTCGTCTTGCGCGGACTGGCCGTCCAAGGCCACCGCACTGTTGCCGGTCTGATCCGCCATCGCCTTTTCTATGGAGCTAAATCTGTGCGTATCCTTGGCGAGCTGCTTTTCACAGCGCGTAATTTCAGTCTCGACATATTCATGGAGACTTTGTCCTTCGAGCAGGACTTTGACGATCGGGAACACGACTGAAAGATTCGCGCCCCATAATGTCGCAACAATGATGGCAAAAACCACCGACCACGCCAGCAGCCGTCGATATGGCCAGACAAATGGTCCCAGTCGCGTAAAACTATTCATAAGCCATCCTTGCCTTCTCCGAGTCGAATTCGACTCACTTCTGGTAAGACTCCGCTTACCAGATTGATCCGCTCTTGGAATTCCGAGGACTCCAAGGTAGTTTGAATCAATCGAGCATTGAGACTTTAGAGAGAGTCCTCGTTTTGGTCAATTGGGACTTTGGAGCGAGTGGCAGCGCTCAAGACCGAGAAAATGGGAACTATTCGCAAATCCCCCGCCACCCTGCCTGCCGGGGTGGTTCAACGGCCTTTGCACTACTTGAATTCTGGTTGAACTCGGGAAAACGAGTAGTGCAGAGGCCGTGGACTCACCGGGGCAATCCCAGTGGCGGGGGATCGGCAAAAAGTGTTAAAAAATGACACCGATTCGAATGGTTCTTAAGCTATTGTAAGACTGTGAAGCCAAAACGACGAGTAGAATTCCCCAACCTCTTGCCAGACATTCGCCATCCGGTCGCGCGGAGATTGAAGTCGGAACCACGCCTGTTATACTGAGAAAAAGTGACAGGGAAAAATGTTGATCCGGCGGAGATGAGTTGGGCATTTTCGCTATCCCACCACCAATTTCCTACCGAACCTGTACGGATTTGACCAAATTATGAGTGTAGCAGCAGGTGCAGCTGGCAGTGTCGCGAACGACGAGGCTGGGAAACCGGTCGCCGCCAAAGGATTGAAGGGTGTCGTCGCCGCTGACAGCGCCGTGTGCGATGTCGACGGGGCACTCGGCAAGCTGATATATCGTGGCTACAACATCCACGAACTGGCCGAAAACAGCACATTTGAAGAAGTCGTATTCCTGCTGCTCAACGGCGAATTGCCCAATACACAGCAACTGGCTGACATGAAGCAGACGCTGGCCAAACATCGAGAAGTTTCGCCAGCGGTGGTTGTTTTTCTAAAGACCCTGCCTAAAGACTGCAATCCAATGGCCGCATTGCGGACGGCCATTTCCCTGGAAGGAATCTATGATCCACTGAGTGAAGTCAGTACGAAAGAGGCCAACTGGGAAAAATCGCTGCGACTGATTGGCTTGTGCGCGTCAGTAGTCGCGACATTCCAACGGATTCGCCAAGGCCTTGAACTTGTTTCGCCGCGTACGGACCTGTCCCACGCGGCGAATTTTTTGTATATGCTCAATGGCAAGGTTCCGACCGCCGCCGAAGAGCATGCGATGGACTTGATTCTGATTCTGCATGCGGAACACGGTTTTAACGCCAGCACATTCGCAGCCCGAGTCATCGCGGCCACTCTTTCCGATCTCTACTCGATCATCACCGGGGCAATCGGTGCCTTGAAAGGTCCATTGCACGGTGGCGCGAACACCGAGGTTCTGAAGACCTTGATGGAAGTCGGTTCTGTTGAGAACGTCGCCGCCTGGGTTGCCAATAAAAAGGCGAAAAAAGAAGTCTTCATGGGCTTCGGACATGCGGTCTATCAGGTGGCAGACCCTCGTGCCCGACACCTGAAGGCTTTATCACAAAAGCTGGGGCAGGAGACCGGCAATCCGCTGTGGTACGATTTGTCGGTGGAAATCGAAAAGCAAGTGACCGGGCTGATCAAGAAGCCTTGCAACGTCGACTTCTATTCGGCCAGCTTGCAGTATTACATGGGAATTCCCGGGGACCTGTTCACCTGCATCTTCGCCATGAGTCGAGTTTCCGGCTGGTGCGCCCATGTGCTCGAGCAATGGATCGATAACAAGATTATTCGTCCGTCGTCGAATTACATCGGTCCGGCCGAGCGAGCCTACGCCAAGATTGAGGCACGATCGTAGGACGGGCTACTCCGTGAAGGATTTTAGTGAGGCGCATCCCGTGTAGCCGAAATCATGAGATTTCGGGCGGGACATGTCGATCGGCCCGAATTCTCACGAATTCAGCT
>JAQGHT010000479.1 GCA_028291565.1 Planctomycetaceae bacterium
TTATGCTGCGGTTTGAACTCGAAAAGCCGCTGGTTTCAGGAGACTTGAAACCAGCCGACGTACCTGCGGTGTGGAACGAAACATTCACCCGCTACTTTGGCATCACACCGCCAAATGACGCTCAAGGCTGTTTGCAGGATATCCACTGGAGCTTCGGAGGAATTGGTTATTTCCCGACTTATACGTTGGGGAATATGTACGCCGCACAATTTTTTGAAGCCGCTCAACGCGAAATCGGCAACCTGCGAAACCTGCTTGCGGCCGGAGATTTCATGCCACTCAAAGAATGGCTCAATCGGAAGATACATGTGCACGGTAAGCGTTTCCGCGCGCAGCGCCTGGCGGAAATGGTCACCGGTCAAAAACTTTCGTCCGAACCGCTGGTCCGGCACTTGAAGACGAAATACGAAGAGTTGTATTAAGGATCGGCGCATCAATAACTGTCGGAAGTTGCCTGCGGCCTTTCGGTCATCGACGGGCAATAAGTGCCCATCCTACGGCACTTATTGCTGCGCAAATCCTAAGGCGCCGCGCTATTTCACCCTTCGCGCCCGTAACTCTGCCAGGCGTTTGCGAATCTCAGATTCAAAGCCGCGATCGACAGGTTCGTAGTAGTTTTTCTCGACCCCCAGATAGTCTTGATCAACCCAGCCTTCTGGGGCATTGTGAGCATATTGATACCCGGTGCCGTGCCCGAGTCGCTCGGCACCGGCATAGTGCGAATCCTTCAAATGAACGGGGACCGGAATGACTCGTTGGCCACGAACATCGTCCATCGCCGCATCAATCGCCACATAGGAGGCGTTTGATTTGGGCGCCATGGCAATGTAAGTCACGGCTTGGGCCAGCGGAATCCGGCATTCCGGAAGGCCAATGAATTCCGTCGCCTGGGCGGCCGCTTGCGCCAGAATCAGCGCCTGCGGATCCGCATTTCCCACGTCCTCGGCAGCGGCAATGACGATGCGTCGAGCCAGGAATCGAGGATCTTCCCCAGCTTCCAGCATTCGAGCGAGCCAATAGATCGCGGCATCGGGATCGCTGCCACGCATGCTTTTGATCAGCGCACTCGCCGCGTCATAGTGCTCATCGCCAGACGCGTCGTATTGAATGGCTTTTTTCTGAATCGATTCTTGTGCTGCTTCCAAATCAAACGGCTTTCCCGTTCCCACCAGGGACAGAACGCCGATTTCCAGTGCCGTCAGCGCCCGCCGGGCATCACCGTCGCAGATTTCCGCGAGAAAATGGAGTGCCTCGGATGTGGCTTCGATCTCATGTTCGCCCAGCCCCCGCACTTTGTCAGTCAGTGCCCGATTCAGCAGTCCCAGAACGTCGTCGTGGGTCAGCGCTTTGAATTCAAAGACCTGGCTACGGCTGACCAGGGGCGATACCAGTGAAAAAAACGGATTCTGTGTCGTGGCACCAATCAATGACACGATCCCGGCTTCGACATCAGGTAAAAGTGTTTCCTGCTGCGTCCGATTAAAACGATGCAATTCATCAATAAACAGCACCGTCCGCCGTGCGGATGTCTCCAACCGAGCCCGGGCCGCATCGAGTTCAAACCGCAGTTCCTTCACTCCACACGCGGCCGCGTTCAGACGTGCGAAATTACTGTCAGTGTGTCGAGCCAGCAGTTCGGCCAATGATGTTTTTCCAGTCCCCGGAGGTCCGTAAAACACGACCGAGTGCAGGCGTCGGGCCTGAATGATCCGGCGTAAGAGTTTGCCTTCACCCAGAAAATGCTGTTGACCGGCAAATTCATCCAAAGTGCGTGGCCGCATGCGAGCCGCCAGAGGCAGGGCCGCTTCACGGCGTTGCTTTTCCTGTCGGGCGAATAAGTCCACGTTGATGTTTCTCAGGACCGGCCAAAACGCAAGAATGCAAAGAACACATACCGGGACGGCAAAGAATAAAAAACCTCCGCAGAATGCCGGTCGGACTGTTTTTCTGAACCCGCAGTTGCTAGGTGGGGACATCCGCTCGGGTTGTGTTGACTAGGTCCAGTCGAAACTGTACCCGTTATACACGCAGCCGAGCGAAATATGTCCCCTGCGGCGTTCTTAAAGGGTCAGCAAAAAGGGAGCCCGGTATCGTGCACAGCAGAGGTTTCCGAATCGTTGCCGATCCGGTGATTTGATGCTACCACTGCCCCTTCCGAATGGCAAGCCGGATTCTGTGAAACCACAAAGTTGCCGGTCAGGTCACTGTCTTGCATCGCTGATTGTTGTCGGCTATTGGATTAAATCTGGTGGTTTTTCTGGAGACCCGAAATCGGGTTTGCAGAGTCTTTTTACCATTTGCGGAGTGTGAATCTGAACTGTCAGATCGGACCGATCAGTCGGATCGGTCCGATCTTCAACCCAATTGCATCACGCCGTGAATGATATTGGTATGGCAAATTCCCCGTAGCTGAAATCGTGAGATTTCGGGCGGGACACATCGATCGGCCCGAATTCTCACGAATTCAGCTACGAAAATCCCTGACGGCGGCGTAACCAAGTGCCGTGGTGCCAATAAAGTTCAATCATTCTTGTCAGGAAGACCCATGGACGTATCGTTAATGATTACCTGCCTGGGCGATTCCATTCGCCCTCAGGCGGGAGTGGCGACGGTGCATCTATTGCGCAGACTGGGCCTCACGGTTCATTTCCCCGAACAGCAAACCTGTTGTGGGCAACCGTTTTACAACAGCGGCTATCTGGCCGGTGCTCGAGACCTCGCGAAACACACCATCCAAACATTCGCGGGAGAGCGGTTGGTGGTCACACCTTCTGGATCGTGTGCCGCAATGGTGAAATTGGAATACCCGCATCTCTTTCACAACGATCCGGAATGGCATTCTCGAGCGGACGACTTGGCATCCCGCACGTTTGAATTCAGTGATTTCCTCGTGAACCGACTCGGCGTGACCGATGTCGGCGCCAAATTCCAGGGCAAGGTCGCGTATCACTACGCCTGTCATTTGCGTGGTCTGGGCCTGAAGACGGAAGCGGAAACACTGATTCGGAATGTCGCTGGAGCCGAACTGGTCCCGCTCAACAAGCAGGACCAATGTTGTGGCTTCGGAGGTTCATTCGCTGTCCGGTATTCGGAAATCTCAAGCGCGATGGTCGGAGACAAAGTCGAATGCATCAACGCCACCGGCGCGGATGTGCTGGTCAGCACCGACACGGGCTGCCTGATGAATATTGGAGGGGCGCTGCACCGCGAAAAATCTCCGATCAAACAAATGCATCTCGCCGAATTGCTCGATCTACGGTAAGACAACCATCGGCCGAAACCACTCCTGTTCCCCGTCGAAGAACTCCAGACCTCGCAAACACACCAAGCCGGACTGCCCTGGACGCAGCGAGATCACCCAGTCTTGAGATTCAGTGCGTCCAAACTTCAGCGAGAATTCCGTCGAATCGATCGGCGCTGTCGCCAACTCGGTCAGTTTGCCGCGTCGAGAAACCCCCACTTTCAACTCGGCAGCCCGATGGTATTGTCCGCTGTGTTCCGAATGCACCCGGATTTGATTTAAGGTTAGTGGTCTGGGAAATGTCACCTTCAGCGTCACCCAGCCATCAGTACCAGGGCTCGTGTGCCACATGAACTTCGGATTGTAAGTGATTTCTGGACCGCGACTGGGAAGAATCTGATTCTGAATAATATTTTGGATACTGCTCCCATATTCGTCGCGGGAAGTACTGCTGAGGCGAACTGCATAGTCTGGTTGTCCCTCGATCTGCATCGCGGGCAGTGACGGAACATACGGGCAGAGTGAGTATTTTCCGGGAACATCTTCGGCCGCGGAAAACGCCAGGTTCTCGAAGCCTCTGTCATTCATCGCCAAGGCGCGAATATCTTCGGGGATCAAGACGCCCGGAGTTGCACTCTCGGTGAGTTCTCGCGTGTGGTGCTTAGGATTATACGACATGATCGAATCGTTTTTGCTCATGTCATAACGGTAAGCATCGACATGCATCAACCCAAACGCATGGCCGATTTCGTGCCGTAATGTCGACTGAATATGCGGGATGGAGTTGAATGCAAATTGAGAAAGGACGACGATCCCGCCTCCCTCATTGAGTCCTCCATTAAGCGGCCTGCCGCCGCCGACTGGAAATTCGTCTTGGCGATTGGTGACGGCCACGACGAACACATAAGGAGTCGAGAAGCGATCCTGCTGGAGATGGTCTAGGATTTCTCCCACGATTTCGGGAGCGGCCATCTCTGGCAGTTGCCGATAGGTCTCGAGTTTTTTTTGTCCATCGATGACCAGCGGTTCACGGCGCGCAATGCGAAACCCAGACCGTCCCGCTAGCAGTTTGCGGTAGCTGCCCTGAGTCCAAGCCAGGTGATCCAGCACCAGCTTGCGTTCTTTTGGAGACGTCCGGGTTTCACCCTGGGGCACGAAAAAGACCGGCAAGACTTCCAGGCTTCCAGGAGGCTTCGGCGATTCGAGTGCGATCGCGGGCGTTTGAAGCAGGAACAGTAAGACAACGCATGAGATCTGTCTGATCGCATCGTGGAGAGACCGTCCTGGTCTCTGTCGGTTTTCAACATCCATCGTTGGTTTTCCCGCACCTGTCGATCCAAAGTGACCTGAGGCATTTCTCAAACTCATGAACATACAAGTCTGGCCGGAACAAGTTACTGGCAAGCAGGCGCTCTCTAATTTTTTCTCGAATCCCGACGAGTTCCTTCGTGGTTTCAGCCAGCCGTACGGCAGTTTCCACATAACGCCGAGGTGAGTCAGCTACAAACTCGTCGAAACCAAGCTTGGATAATATTGCCGAAGATGCTCTCTGGCAATATGAATCACCCGCCAATGAGACGACCGGGACGCTGGCGCATAATGTGTCCACTGTGGTCATCGTTCCCTGGTAGGGAAACGTATCCAAAGCGATATCGACTTCCGCGATTCCCCTTAGATGATCAGCCAGTGATTCGTCCGGTTCTTTGAACAGAATCCGATGTGGAGGGATGCCAAGTAGACCGAACCGGTGATACCAGAGATCTTTCCAAACTTCTCCAATCGGGCCTTGATACAATTGGCCATATTTCAACACCAAGCGAGAATCGGGCAGAGAACGCAAAATCGCAGCCCAGGTCGCGATCAGTGCGGGAGACGCTTTCACGGGGTTGTTAAAGCATCCAAACGTCACAAATCCGCGCTGGTGGCATGGCGACTTGGTCACTGCCGGAAGAGCGACGTCTGGAGTGTATCCAAACATCCCAGCTGGAATTCGCACCAATTTTTCGGAATAAAATTCGTCGGCAATTCCAGGGGGATCGGCGTATTCATCCGTAATTTTAAAGTCGATCTCTGGCACACCAGTTGTTGCCGGATACCCCAGGAACGAGATTTGAATCGGCGCAACTCGGCGGGCGAGCATTTGCAAACGATTCTTTGTTCCAGAATGCCCATTGATTTCCAACAAGATATCGATCTTTGCCTTTTCGATATATTGTTGTAGTTGGTCATCTGGCCAACGTGCGGTGGGTACAATCACCGATGCCGCCTTGGAAATCCGATCCGTCCAATGATCGCGCCTGGGACTGTCGTTGAAGACGGTCACATCAAAACTGGCCTGACTCAGTTGAGGCAGCATTGCCACGAGAATCTTACAGACCGGATGATTGAAAAGATCGGAACTCAAAAAGGCAATTTTGAGCCGCCGATCTTTGTCCCATGACCTCGCAAAGCATTGCTCATTCAGCGGGGCGGCAAATTTCTTCCCCCACAGAAAGTGCTGTTGAGCAATGGTGGCGGCTGTTTCCTGATCGGAATAATTCAGCATTCCCAGATACTCTGAGATCTTGCGATGATCCGAGCAGTCGAGAGCCAAGCCTTTTTGGTAGTACACGATGGCTTCAGACACTCGTCCGAGTGATGCCAGGCAATGCGCGAGACGAAAACAGGCTTCGGTGGGAGCGTCACCGGTTTCACAGAGAATTCGGAGATGCGGAATCAAACGATACCACAACCCGGCGGCGTCAAGGACGGACACCAGATTGGCCCGCATTACCAGATTTTTGGGGTAGAGTTCAACGCCGTGTTCCAGCCTGGAAATCGACTCGCGATATTTCCCAAGCCGGAACAGGCAATATCCTGAATTCGAAAGCGTCCACTCGTCATTGGGCGAAGCCGCCAAGGCACGATCGAAAAAGTCAATCGCCTCCGCATATTTTCCCGAGTTCGATAACTGCACACCCTCCTGAAACGCGGCAAGCGCAGTCAAAATAGCCCCTTAATCGCAATAATGACAAACAAGCAAATCCCGACAAGCACGCGAGCGCTATGCCGAAGGCTGACCTCAGAATTGTGAATATCGGCGGCAACGCCGTTGAATCAAGTCCGATTCCATCGAAAAGCACTGACAATAAGCCGGCACTGCAAGGGGTGGCACAGCGGCTCGACAATTTCGTGGAATCGACCGCGAAGACTGAGCCGTACGATTCGTCCTACCCCCCCAGCAAGTGCCGACACGATTGTTTCTGTGGTGCCACACAGGATATTGCCGGCCTGACTAATAAACAATGCCAATTCCAAACGTGGCACCAATTCCAGAACCCGGGAAAGAATAGGTCGCGCCAGGTGGGAAGTAAATAAACCCGCCACCTAAACTGCCGGTAATGGAACTTCCAAGGGGGAACGTGTACGAGGCGCCGAATCCTCCACCCAGCCCCGAGCCGGGAATGAGAATCATTGAACCGCTGATAATTCCGCCGGGGAAAGTGTAAGACCCCGCAATTCCGCCGCCAACCGTTCCACCTGGGAAGAGGATGATTCCACCGCCAATGCCACCACCAGGGAATGTGTAAGATCCAAAAATCGTCCCGAGGGGATCTCCAGAACCAAAAATGAGAGTACCACTAATGCCGCCACCCGGGAAGGAGTACGAGCCGAAAATCGTGCCGGACAAATAACCAGGACCGTAAATCAGACTGCCGCTAATGCTGCCATCGGGGAAAGAGTACGATCCAAGCACGGTCCCGAAGAATCCGCTCGAGCCATAAATGACGGTACTACCAATGCCACCCCCTTGGAATGAGTAGGTTCCGAAAAGAGTTCCAAACACGCCGCCCGTGCCATAGATGAGCGTTCCACCGATTCCCCCGCCGGGGAAAGTGTAAGTCCCAAAAAGAGTTCCGGATATGCCGCCAGAACCGTAGATGAGAGTACTGCCAATGCCCCCGCCCGGGAAAGTGTAAGTCCCGAAGACTGTACCGAAGAAGCCGCCTGAACCGTAAATCAGCGTGCTACTGATTCCGCCACCCGGGAAAGTGTACGATCCGAAAATCGTGGCCATAATGTCGCCCGAGCCGTAAATCAGCGTGCCACCGATTCCACCGCCCGGGAATGTATAAGATCCCACGACCGTTCCGAATATGCCGTTCACGTCGAAATTCATCGTGCTGCCGATAGCGCCGCCCGAGAATGTGTACGAGCCGAAAACGGTTCCCAATTGCCCCGGAGCCACAACAACGGTCCCCACGCCAGGCAGCGAGAATGATCCGCCGATTGGGGGGTACCAGGGGTTTTGCTGACCCGGATCCGGGAAAAACAATCCGTTCAGAAGTGTCGACGTATTTCCGTCAAGCACTTGCCGCTCTTCAAGAAGTTGAACTTCGGCTGATACGCCAAAATCGACATCTCCAGCCAACTTCCGTTTGCGTGGTGTGGAAGAAGTGACCGAATAAATCGTTTCCGAGACCGCAGAGACGCCAAAACACAAGGCATCGGAAAAAACTCGTGACAATTCCATGTGCGTGCTCCCCTTGCGAAAGGCAGGTGGATCGATCATTTTAGATGTGAAACGAATTCAGATCGATTATTGAGACAGGGGTGGATTCTAAAATCACGCGTCCACAACTGTCAATGAAAATGAATCCATTAGAAACATTTTTCTAAA
>JAQGHT010000495.1 GCA_028291565.1 Planctomycetaceae bacterium
CTGATGCACATCCAAGTCGCTCCTCAGACATTATCGAAAATCCACATGCGGCCGATTACTGAGTCTCAAGTCCCGCTTTCGATTGCGATGGTCGTTCGAAAACACGGGCATTTACCGCAGGCCGTGGTCGACTTTCAGGAGATTATTCGACGCAGTCTGACGAAAGTGGACAATGGCTCGGTGGAATAGTTTTGCAACAAGTTCTTCGCCCCATTTTTCAGCCACGGATAAAACCCAGCGCGGACAAGACCCGCAACCTAACGTCTTTCTGAACTTCGGTTTGGGCAAGTCAAGTTTTCAATGACAGAAAAATAGGACGACAGAAAAATGAGTGATGTTGGAGTCGATTCTTCTTCGCATTTTTCTGTCGTCCCATTTTTCTGTCAAAAATTCTCTTCTTTCACGTTCCAGTTTTGATCGGTGAAGCGTGTTGAATTTGAAAACTCGAATGGACGACATTCGACCGTGTCGGGAGTTACTGTTCCTACTGCCGGTTTCCGGAATTGTGGCGATTGTGGTAAGGTGGATGAGCGCGGTCCACAGAATTCAGGAGATCGGCGGGACGTCCGCCTATCACGGAGTCTATGAAGATGGCTATCGTCTCCTCAATTCCACGGCGGTCAAGCACGCTCTGAATCTCGAACGAGAATCACCGGCCATACGCGATCGCTACGGCCGGAATGAATATGGAGAAAGCTTCTTGACCGCACGCCGCTTGATCGAAGCGGGCGTCAGACTGGTGACGGTCAATTGGATGTTCATCACCCCGCGCGCTAAAGTCTATAACGTCTGGGATGCACACGGCGGGCTGATGGATCTTGACCAGGGAGCGACGGGCTATGGGATGTTAAAGGCGAACTATTGTCTGCCCCCCTTCGATCAGGCGTTCGCGGCGTTGCTGGAAGATCTCTCGCTGAGCGGTATGCTCGACGAAACTCTGGTCGCCTGCATCGGCGAATTTGGCCGAACGCCACAAATCAACAAAGTGAACGGCCGAGACCACTGGCCGTTCTGCTATTCCGGAGTCCTGGCGGGAGGCGGCGTACGCGGCGGTACAGTCTATGGGGTCAGCGACAAGCAGGCCGCCTATGCCAAAGAGAATCCCGTCACGCCCGGCGACTATCTGGCCACAATTTGTCAGGCCTGCGGCTTAGATTCGCAGCGTGAAGTTCACGATTTGGAAGGACGTCCCTTCAGCATTTGCGACGGTCAGCCGATTTCGGCAATTCTTCCGTAGGATGGACATTCCTGTCCGTCCCACGCTCCGTCCTGACGAACGATTTTGCAACAGAGAAGACAGATAGGATTTTCCGCCGTATCTGACGCTCTTCTTCGCTCGTCAATTGACGGGATGGAGTCGGCGACGGGCAGGAATGTCCATCCTGCTTCGCTCGTCAATTGACGGGACGGAGTCGGCGACGGACAGGAATGTCCATCCTACTTCGCTCGTCAATTGACGGGACGGAGTCGGCGACGGACAAGGATGTCCATCCTACTTGCCGTTCGCTTCCCTTTTCCGCATTGATCGTCCATAACACGTCAATCCGCTTGCAATGTTGCGAGCCGGTTTTCGAGGTGCCTCCTTCGATCAGTGGATGCTAGTGATGACGGATGAATCTCCGACTCGGTCTCGAGAACTTCTGGATGAGCTGTTCGAACGAGAACTGATCTCAATCCGTCGCGGCTCGATCTATGACGCCTGCCCCGCGCCACTTGATCTGTCGGAATTGCGCCGCAATGACCGAATCGAGGGCCTGCTGCTGGGTGTCGCAGCGGGCGATAGCCTAGGGCACTCAACAGAGTGGCAGTATGATGCAGAGATGCGAAACAAGCAGTTTGGCACGATACTGGATCATGTCAGCTCGACGACTTCCACACCGGGACGAATTTCGGACGATACCCAATTGACGTTCTGGACTGTGGAACGATTGCTGGCCCGGGGTAATTTCGATTTTGATGACCTGGCTCAGTGTTTCTCCGAGCGTCGCCACAAGATAGTCGGCATGGGCAAAAACACGTCAGCGGCACTGCGACGTCATGCAGACCGCATCACCCACGGCAGTCCCGCGCGGCATGTTTGTGCCGGTGACCCACTGCTCGATGGGCGCGGCAATGGCTCGTTGATGCGATTCGGACCGGTCGTCCTACCACACCTCAAACGCCCCTCGACAGACCTGTGGGCTGATGCCACTTTGTCGGCACTGATCACTCATGGCAATGTCTGTTCTCTCTCAGCGACGATCGCATTTACGCATTTGCTCTGGGAAATTCTGAGACGTCCGTTGGGTTCTGCCCCCGATCCCGAATGGTGGCTGGACGAATATGTGAAGATTGCCCGTGAATTGGAGACCGCACCGCTTCCCCTGCCGCTGAATACCGATCCCATTCCCGGAGAATTTCGGGACTTCCACGGGACTTTGTGGCAATTTGTCGACAACAATGTTCGCCGCGCCTGGCGTCGGGGGGTATCGGTACGAGACGCCTGTTCGCTGAAGTGGTTTGGGTCGCGAGCGGACATCCTGCAAACGGTTCCGTCGGTGCTCTACATCTTAATGAGTCACGCGGATAGCTTTGAATCTGCAATCATCGCAGCGGTGAATGACACGAAGGACAATGACACCATCGCGGCAATTGCCGGCGCAATCGTGGGCGCACTGCACGGCCGCAAACGGGTGCGGCAAAAGTGGATCGACGGAATTCGCTCGAGGTCGTTGGGAATTGAAGGCCTGGAACATCTGGATGATCGTGAGGTCGTGGAACGGGTGGCACGTCACGCAGCTCGTCGATTTGCAGGGTCGAAAGCAGGAGGTTCGTTTTTTGCTGAAGAGGACTGATAAAGCATGTAGGACGGACATTCCTGTCCGTCTCACGCTCCGTCCTGCCAAACGATTTGCAACAGGGAAGACGGATGGGAATTTTCTTCCAGATCGTTCTTCATCGTAAGTTGAACAACAGGACGGAGTCGGCGACGGACAGGAATGTCCGTCCTACGTACTTTGATTCGTTCACTCTTGAAGCTACGGTGACTTTCAGATAGCTTGAGGGGAGCGATGGAGTTTGCGGCGGTTTCACGTCGCGCGTTCTGTCGCTGATCTGAATTCGTACATGCGTATCCTGTTCAATCGCAACACCTGTCATCGGATTCACGATGGCCAAGAAAAATCCACCGAATCGCGGTTCCTGGCTGATGGCCGAAGAGTTGCTCGAACGTGGCGACCCCGGGTTCGTGTCGGAACTTCGTCGCATCAACGAGGCCGATCGCCTGGGAACATTCGCCGCGAAATGGCTGGCTGATCCACGTCCAGCCTCGCGAGCACTGTTGTTGCAGTACCTCGGCCTGCCGTTCAATGCCTTTCGCCATGAAGCACTATTAAAACGTCTGTTCAAGCTGGCAGAAAAACAGAACGACGATCCGGTTATGGCCAAATTCCTGGTCGGTGCCGATCGATTGATTCGACGCGTTCGACGCACCCGATACCGGTATGAATCCGCGACTCGTGAGCAATGGACTGAGGAAACACTCGGTATTCCACGCGGGACAATGCTGCCAAAGGATCCGCGAGCGTTGCGATATCGCGATCCTGATTCGGGTGACATGATGGTGTCATCCAGTGTGGAAAAGCAGAATCGGATGCGATTGTTCTCGATCCACACCCGGCACTATCTGCGGCGTCGAGTCTGGCGGTATTTTCGAACCATCGGCAAAACCGAGCCGCAGCGTTACATTCCAGCCATTGTCGACGCATTGAGCCAATATACAGACGAGGATGTGCGAGACGGAATTGCGTTGCTCGACAACTGGGGCTTGATGCATGCCCTATTTCATCACAGCCCTGCCCTGCTGGCGAAATCGAACGGTTGGACAATTGCAGAAGGACATACCCTCGCGGAATTGATTCCGACACCCATATTCGAATCGCTCTGGCGGGCAGCGGCGGCTCCGGTCATTTCATTGATGAAAGAGGCCCGCTGCCGTCCCGTCCGCCAAGCCGCCATTCACATGTTGAGGCAATATCACCCCGATGCTCTTGCCAGACTGCCATTGGGCGAACTGTTGACACTGGTCGTCCACGAGGATATCGAGTTATCCGAGTTAGCCGTGCAAGCACTCCGCCGGTCAGCGGCACTCCCTCTCCTACAAGCGGATGACTGGTTGAAACTGATCGACACAGCGAATCCTCAGACATTGTCCGTCTTAAGTGAATTGATGGAGAAATATCTCGCTTCCAATTCGGTGACACTCGAGCAAACGGTACGGTTGGCGTGCAGCCGTCCAATACCTGTCGCGAGATTAGGATTGCGCTGGTTACGCGCGAGAACGTTTTCCTCCGCAGTTGATTGCCAGGCATTACTTCAATTATGCGACGCACAATGCCAGCCAGTTCGTACTGAAATTCTGACTTGGATCCGCTCAGTCCTCAGCCATTCTCCCTATTTTTCGACAGACTGGGTCCTGGAAATGTTGGACTCGGCACATGACGATGTCCGCAAAGCAGGTTGGAGTTGGTTCGTTGCGGAACCGCGAGCCAGCCACGATGTCACCCTCTGGCAACGCCAGTTAGAATCACCTTATGACGATATCAAGTTCCAATTGATCCGGTTGCTCGAAGGACAGATCTCACTGAAGAATCCTGAGGCGGTCGATCGTTCGCGACTGGCTCCGGAACTGATTCGATTCCTGTGGGCGTCGGTCTTGCTGAACGTCCATCGAGGCAGCCGAACCAAACCGCGTGTGATTGGACAAATCCTGGAGCGTTTGAAGCGCCGTCCCAATGAGGCGCCTGAATTATTGCCCTTGCTGGCTGTTTCATTGCGTTCGATTCGGGGCCCGGAATGGCGTGCAGGGCTCACAGGAGTCGTTCAACTGATCGACAGTCAGCCGGAATTAGAAGCGTTGGTGTTTCAGACATTTCCCGAATTGAAGTTGGTTGTTACTGAGACCGTGCACGGTTAAGAAAGAGATGTTTGATCGCGGCGGTAAGTATTGAAAAGACTTATTTGTGGCCGCGAACAGTCTAAATCCTATTACGGCCCTGAAAATAAAGGCACAAGCACAGACAATTATGAACCAACTGGAAGGGGCCGGTCGCTTTTCCGAGACCAACGTGCTGCGGTGTTCCGCAGTGGCTGACATCGGCCTGTGATTGCTTCCCCAAGGACGTTGTTCTTTTGCCCGACCC
>JAQGHT010000516.1 GCA_028291565.1 Planctomycetaceae bacterium
GAGGTTGGATAGCATTCACATTTTGGTCGCATAAGATCCTACGCTGGATTTGCCCGCTATTTCTACTGGGTGCGATTGTGGCGAACGGATGTTTGCTTGAGAACCGGCTGTATCAGTTCCTGGCCGGTCTGCAGGCGACATTCTACCTGGTTGCGGCCATCGGAATGTGGTGGTTGACGGGCAATCGATTGCCACGCCCACTGCGATTGCCGGCGATGTTTGTGAGTATGAACGCCGCACTGTTGGTGGGGCTCTGGCGTTCATTACGCGGGATTCGGGGCGGCACCTGGAAACGAACCGAACGAACTCAGCCGCTGGAGACAGCGAATAAATAAATTGGAGTGGCGCAAATCAGTCGCTACCCCGTCGCGGGGTGGTCCACAGCCTTTGCACTAGTTTCTTATAGATTCTTGCCGAAGCCTAATGACCTTTGTCTCGCTAGATACGAGTAACAGTCCGATGACTTTATATTTCTGGTTGATCACAGCAGCGGTTCTGATTGGCACGACAGCGGCTTATTGGTGGGCTTTGCGCAAACGTAAAATGCACCTGTGGTTGCCCGCCTATTACTTCACTTCCCGGCCTGCCGCGAAGAAACTCGGCGGCGCGGATCCACTGCATGTCTTTATCGCAGTTTGCGACCACTATGAACCTGAATGGGGACGTCCTCCGCGTGCCACGTCTGTTGCTCGAGTCCAACGCTGGGTTGATGAATACCCGCGCTTGTTCAGCGAGTTTCGAGATTCTTCGGGTCGCCCGCCCCAGCACACCTTTTTCTATCCGCAAGACGAGTATCGCCCGGAATACCTGGATCTCGTGGCAGAACTTGTGCATGGTGGTTTCGGAGATGTCGACGTCCATTTGCATCATGATGGCGATACGGCCGAAACCCTACGTCAGAAATTGATTGACTTCAAGCACGTTCTATTTGAGCGTCATGGCTTGCTGAGACGTGACCCGTTGACCGATGAAATTGTCTATGGCTTTATTCACGGGAACTGGGCCTTGTGCAATTCCCGACCAGATCGGAAATGGTGTGGTGTCGATCAGGAATTGACTGTGCTCCAACAAACCGGATGCTATGCCGATTTCACGCTTCCTTCCGCACCAAGCGATACTCAGACAAAAATTGTGAACAGCATCTATTATGCACAGGACATTCCTGGGCGATGCAAATCGCATGATGTGGGAATTATGGCGCGAGTTGGTGTACCGAGTCCCGTCGGTCATTTGTTAATGATTCAAGGAGCTCTGGTGCCGGATTGGCGGCAACGAAAATACGGAGTGTTTCCACGTCTGGAAAACAGCGATCTGCACTGCGGGCGAGGGCCAAGTTGGAAGCGTTTTCAAGATTGGACCAACGCCGGAATTCACGTTCATGGCCGGCCAGACTGGCTGTTCGTCAAACTGCATACCCACGGCTGTAAAGATGGCAATATTGACACCTTACTCGGTCCCGAAACTCAGCAGTTCCATCATGACCTCGCCCATCACGCAGAGCAGAATGCCAATTTTCAAGATCACTATGTGACTGCGTGGGAGATGGCCCAACTGGTCCATCAGGCCGAACAAGGGATTCGAAGTCCGAAACTCGAGCCACAAACCGTAAGTTTGAGATAGCGCAACGGAGGCGGGTAATGCCGCGAGCGCTTTCCGTAGCCAATCTCGTGAGAGATTGGGGCGGATCACTCCGTTACTGGGCAGATGTCCAAGGTTTGACAACCTTGGCTACGGGGAATTTCGTCATTGAGGTACCGCATGATTCGCCAAAGCCGTTTTTCCGCCGCTCGTTGGATGACGGTCTTGTCGTGGGCCAATTTCGTCGGAGTGTGGATCGTTATCGCGTTGATTCATGGCGTTTCTGAACGCTGGTGGATTAGTATGCTGGTGCTGTATCTGCCAAGAAGTCCCTGGATGCTTCCGGCTTTGATTCTGTTGCCACTGTCGTTGCGATTCCATTGGAAAAGTGGATTTGTGAATCTTGCGTCTGTGTTACTCGTGCTGGGGCCAGTGATGAACTGGCAATGCGGCGGATTGGTCGCTCCCAAAGTCGATCGCGCCACCCCGAAAATGACGGTTGTCAGCTGCAACGTGCAGAGTTTTCGGCCCGATTTTGGCAAAGTTGTGCTTGAAATTAATCGGATCAATCCTGATCTCATTCTGTTTCAAGAGGCGTTCGAAGACCATGCGTTGCTGAAGACTTTGTTGGAAGGCTGGAATGTCCATCGAGAAGATGAATACTTGACCGCTTCACGCTGGCCACTGACTTTTCTTGGCAAATGCGAAGTTGGGGCGATGGTCCGAACAACCGTAGTGCGCTACTCCCTTGAGACTCCGAGCGGAAAGTTGTTCGTTTGCAATGTGCATCAAATCTCTCCACGGCACGCGTTGACCAATCTTAGACCCTGGTCAATTATCACGGGATCAGGAGTTGAAGACGTCGCACAGGCCGCGATCTTGCGGGATGTTGAAGCGCTGAAGGCGCGGGAATTTACTCAAACGCAAGGCAACCGGCAGCCGACGCTGATCGCGGGTGACTTTAACATGCCTAATGACAGCAGCCTGTTTCGGAAGCATTGGGGCGACTTGACTGACGCATTCGCGACAACGGCAGTTGGATACGGATATACCAGTCCGTGTAAGAAGACCGGTTGGCCGAGTAACACGCCCTGGGCCCAGGTTGATCATATCCTGACGACTCCGGAAATGCCGGTCGAACGCTGTTCGATCGGCAGTACCGCGGGCTCAGATCACCGTTTGATCACTGCCCAGTTTCGGTTGCCGAAGAAGATATTTTCTGAGTGAAGAGTCTGACGTCGGAACGCCCACGATTATTTCTGCTTTGCCTCCAGGCGTGTCTCAGCTTCGCGAAATTCCTTGAGCATGTCTGCGATTCGTTGCCAGCGGTCGCCGGGCCTCGCCTCGAGTCCTTTCATGATCGTGTCGGCCACTTGATCATCGATCCGCTTGACGAATTCACGAATGTCTGTGGGCGGTAAATTGAGTCGCTGCTGCGCCATTTCCAAGGTCTTACCCGCTTCCCACGGATGTCGTTTTGTGTACATCTCGTAGCATGTAATGGAGTAGGAAAAGACGTCGATTCGCTGATCAGTCTTGAGTCGTTTAATGAGTTCGGGAGCCATGTAATTGGCTGTACCGGTCCGATTCCCCGGAGCCTGAAAAGCCGCGGTGTTCGGGACGACCAGTCCAAAGTCGATCAACTTGACCTGGTTGTCCGTTGAAACCATGATATTTCGCGGACACAAATCTCGATGAATCCAGTTCTTCAGATGAAAGTACTCGAGCGCTTCGCCCAGTTGAATGATGAAATTCAACCGAAATTTCTGCATTTGCTCGTTCTGGGTCTCAATCAGGTAGGTTAAGCTGACTCCCTCGATGTATTCCATCACGAGGAATTGCTCGCCTTCGAATGTGATCCCATGTTCCAATGTTCGCACAACATTGGGATGTCTCAACTGCATCGCAATTTCGCCTTCCGACGGCTTATTGCGACCGACAAATCGAGCTTCGAGTTCTTTGGTTTTGATCAGGTCCAAAACCTTCAGGGCCACCATCTTGCCCGATTTGGTATCCCGGGCGCGCCAGACCTTCGACATACTCCCCTGGCCAACCCGTCCAATCAGGTCGAAGCGTTTGGGAATATCAACTTTATTGACCTTAGGTTTAGGCTGAAAAAGCTGCTTGAGTTGTTCCAGAAAATTCATCCGACACATTCCCGTGCAACAGACAAGGGGGCCACTGGAGAGAGTGATTTGAGGTCCAATCACCGAAACATATTGACCGTTCCCGTGTCCCAATTCTGGTTGAGATCAAGCCCGACCGAGAGAGATTCTCCGTTACTGCAGTATACGAGATGCTGCGATTTGCGGCTATGTCTGGAGATCCGACTCAGATTCATTCCTGAAAACGTCAATTGCCTAAGGACTCGGTTTTTTGGTAAATTCCCGCGTTCTGGAGCTTAGGTAACGTCGAGAGGAATGTTGGGACGGAGATTTCCGTGTAGCCGAGGTTGCCAAACCTTTGGAATCGGGCCAGGAGCGGAGCGAACCGCCCCAATCTCTCACGAGATTGGCTACAAAAATCCCTCACAGCGTTGGAGATTGGGACTTAGACGCAGTCAAGATACCGTAGAACTAGCGGGCTAACACCCACCGTTCGCGAAGTTCTTGCTCAGCAGCTTTGTCATTGACGATTGCCCTAACTTCTTTCGGCAACAGGATTCACTGCCGCCAGGTGATCGCGACTGCGATTGTCGTGGCTCAAGGATGAAGCGGACATGGCGGCCTATCGCGAACACCTCACAACGAGTTGCATGTTGGGTATTGGCGTCTGCGTGTCGGCGATCGGAATGGGTTTCACACCCGTCCAAGGCGTGCTCGCCGGAACCATTACCGGAATCGGCGGCATTCTCCCAGACCTCGACTCGGAATCAGGACGCCCCGTACGCGAAGTGTTTGGCGTGACCGCGGCTCTGGCCCCGCTGGTGATGACGCGACGGCTCATGGAATGGGGTGGCAACACGGATGGCGCGATGCTGCTCGCGGTCATGACGTATGTGATTGTCCGATATGGCGGCTCGACCTTGCTGGGAATTCTGGCCGTACATCGTGGAATGTATCACAGCCTTCCAGCCATGCTGATTGCCGGAGAACTGGCGTTTCTGGGTTATAAAAGTGATCAGATCGGTATGAAGTTGCTGATGGGGACGGGAATCATGATCGGATTCTTGTCCCATCTGGTGCTTGACGAACTTTACTCGGTCGAATGGAACGGCGGAAAACTGCGACTGAATAAATTTTCAGGAAGTGCTGTGAAGTTGCTGGGCAAAAGTTAGCCGGGCAATATCTTCGCATATGGGATACTGTTCAGATAGTCTTATGCGGTCTGGGTCGAAGGAAAAATTGAATCTCACGTGGCGGCAAGATTCGGCTCGCGAAAGCATTCTGGAGAACGACACCGGTCTGATTTACAGGAACCTGAAAGTCACACAAGTCCTGCAACTACGCCACAGATTTTGAAACATTCTCCCAGACTCAATCAGCAACCGGCACCGCCAGAACCTCTGATTCGGCATCACCGACCGAACGCCATCACGCTCCCGACAGGACGGGTTGCTGAACAGGATGAGGATTGGGGCGCGGGGCAGTTCCAATAATCATGAGGGGAAGTTCGCTCCGTTCCTGGACCGACGCCCAAGGCTTGTCAACCTGGACTACGGGGCAATCAGCGTCCCGAAATGCCCTATGCTGTCGGCGATTTCTGTAGCTGATCTCGTGAGAGATCGGGTCAGTACGCTCTGTTCCTGATGCGATTCCCAAGGTTTGGCAACCTTGGCTACGAGGAATCAACGTCTGAAAATCCCTCACGGTGTGCCCTTATGGCGGAGTCCTCAGCCTCAGCTCAGAATGTCCGTTAAGACATGACCATGCACGTCCGTTAATCTCCGTTCGATGCCATTGTGATAGACGCTGAGCCGCTTATGATTCAGTCCCAGCAGGTGCAGGATGGTGGCGTGCAGGTCGTAAATTGTGCAGACTTTGTCCACGGCCTTATGACCCAATTCGTCTGTCGCACCATGGCTGAACCCGCGTTTGACTCCGGCTCCAGCCATCCAGGCGGTGAAACCGTGCGGGTTATGGTCGCGGCCGTTCGCTCCCTTTTGGAAAGTCGGCATACGGCCGAATTCCGTGCTCCAGACAACAAGAGTGTCTTCCAGTAGTCCGCGCTGTTTGAGGTCTCTCAAGAGCGCTGCTGCGGGTTTATCCAAAATTGGACCGTGGCGGTCGTAGTCAGATTTCAGAATCTTATGGCCATCCCAATTGCCAACCCCTTCCCCCATCGCATAGGCTCCATTGAAGAGCTGCACGAAACGCACATTTCGCTCCAACAGCCTGCGTGCCAACAGGCAATTCCGTCCGAAACCCGCCAATAACGGATTGGCGTCGTGCAATCCATAAGCCTCCTGTGTGGCTTTGGATTCGCGGGACAGGTCCGAAACCTCAGGGGCACTCAGCTGCATTCGGGCTGCGAGTTCATAGGCCGAAATCCGGGCACTCAACTCTGTGTCACCCGGGTTCAATTTCAAGTGTTCGTCATTGAGCAACTTCAAGAAGTCTCGAGTTGCGAGATCGGCATCGGCGGAAATCTTGACTGGGCGAGCAAGATTGGAAATGGGCTGGTCAGCGTTGAAGGCGGTCCCTTGAAATGCCGCGGGCAGGAAGCTGTTTGACCAGTTTAGCGGGCCCGCCTGGGGGACTCCGCGTGGATCAAGAATCGCGACATAGGCAGGCAGGTCCTGGTTCGTCGTGCCAATCGCGTACGACACCCACGCGCCGATGCTGGGAAATCCCTCAGCCGTGAATCCGGTGTTCATTTGCAGTTCGGCTGGTCCGTGAGTATTGGCTTTCGCTGTCAGAGAGTGGATAAAACACATCTCATCGGCCAGTTCCGCCAAGTTCGGTAGCAAGTCGGAAATCCATTTGCCACTCTGCCCGTGTTGGCGGAAAGTGTAGGGACTCTTGGTGAGATTTCCATTTTCTCCCTGGAATGTGATTACCTTCTCGGTGCTCGGTAACGGTTGGCCGTGGCGTTTGATCAATTCCGGTTTGTAGTCCCAAGTATCGAGATGGCTGCAGGCACCAGAACAGAAGATATGAATGACCCGTTTGGCCCGTGGCGCGAAATGCGGTGGACGAGCCGCGGTCGGTGCGGCGGGATTGATCAACGGTCGAAGTGGAGTTTCGTCATCCGCGGACAACATTCCCTGGCTTTGCAGCAAACTCACCAGCGCAATGCTACTCAGGCCCGTCCCGAGATTTGCAAGAAACCCACGGCGGTCCAGCAGCGGATAGGAGCCAGCAGAGAGCATAAAGTCGACCTGTTTGAATACGGCAAAAATGGGAGACGTTTCGAGGAACCTTCGCCACCGGGCTTATCTCGGTGGGTCTACGGCCTATCCATTACTTCTTTTTCTTTCAGCAATTACTGTAGCCAGTCTCGCCAGAGATTGGGACGGTTCGCTCTGTTTCTGGTTCGATGCCCTTAGTTTGGCAACCTTGGCTGCGCGGAAGTCTGTCAGGCCCCAGAGAATAGGATGGCCCAGATTGATGGATGCTGCAATAGAGGTGAGTCAATAGGACTGATTTTGATAACGACTCCTCGTAGCAGTTGCGGTTCAGCCACTGCCCGTCCCCTCCCGCACCCGAAAACTTTCGAATAGAATTCCAGACTGTTTCACGAAATTAAACCGCGCCCAGCTAAGAATGAGACGTTTGATCGCGGGGATCAGTATTGAAAAAGGCTCATTCGTGGCCGCGAACTGCATAAATATTCTGTGAGGTCAAGTTGTGGATCAGATCATCGATACCAATGTGACACTCTTCCACTGGCCGTTTCGCCGCATGCCAGGCGATGAAACGAACCAACTCGTGGAAAAACTGCGCTCGAATGGTGTTGTTGAAGCTTGGGCGGGTAGTTTTGAAGGTGTTTTTCACCGCGATCTTACCGCCGCAAATGAACGGCTCAAAAAAGCCTGCGACGATGCCGGAAAGACTGTCGCGCTGATCCCATTTGGATCGATCAATCCGCTGCTCCCCGATTGGGAGCCTGATTTGAAGAGCTGCGTCGAACAGTTTGGGATGCGGGGAATTCGTTTGCATCCGAATTATCATGGCTACAAACTGGACCATCCCGAGTTCGTGCGATTGCTCGCGCTGGCTGACGAACGTCGGCTAATGGTGCAAATTGTCGCGACTCTGGAAGATGAGCGAACTCAGCCTAAGCTCATGCAAGTTCCGCACGTCGATCTCAAGCCGCTCGCGGAATTATTGAAACCGCATGCGCGGTTGCAGGTCGTGTTATTGAATGCGTTCCGCGCTTTGACCATCGATCAAGCCGGCAGTTTAGCCGCGTCCGGTCAGGTTTTCTTCGACATCGCAATGCTCGAAGGGGTGGGTGGAATTGCTCGACTGGCGGCAAAGGTACCAACCGAGCGAATCGTATTCGGTTCGCATTACCCACTATTCTATTTCGAATCGGCGCTGTTCAAGCTACGTGAATCGGCCCTGGCGCAAGTTCAGCGCGATTTGATTTTCACAAAAAACGCGCGTGGACTGACGGCTCAATAAACCATCCGAGCCCAGGCCAGGCAGCAGACTGAGCTACCGGCAATAATTGCCACATTCATCCCGTCCAATATCCCTCCATCCCCTTGCAGCCGGCGCGCCGTTCCGATACAGACGAATTCTGGATCCGTGTGTCGTTGCCACAATGATCCTCAATGGACAGCCGTCGCCAAGCACGGAATGGCGAGTTTGGCAGGATTTTTCCGAAAAGCGAGCATCGGCCAGCTAGGCATGCTCGACTTAACGCATTATCTGCCAAGACATTTCGTCACTTCGTAGTCAGTCGACACGCGACGATTGATTCGGCACGCGACGTGCAGAATAGAAGAATGCTTGGCGCGAGAAATTGGAAGATCTGCCTTTATGGCAGGTCGGTCGCGGGGGAGTTTTTCAGCTCACCTTGTTGATCGGAATTTCCAAATGTAAAAAGTTCCGTCCTACAAACAATCCGTCGATTTGAGATTTATTTGAGGTGCTCATGGCGAATGAAACTCAACGTGTGATGATTGAAGCACGTGGATTGTGCAAATATTACGGTCAGTTCGCAGCCATTCAGGACGTCAGTTTCACCGTCCCGCAAGGACAGGTGTGTGCGTTTCTGGGACCGAACGGCGCAGGCAAGTCGACGACGATGAAGCTACTGACGGGTTTCTTGGCCCCGTCGGCCGGCGCGGCATTCATTGGCGGACACGACGTCTATTCTGAGCGAATTCAAGCGGCCCAGTTGATTGGTTATTTGCCTGAGAACGGTCCGCTATACCCCGAAATGACCCCCGAGACGATTCTTCGATACCTCGGAGAAGTTCGCGGCATGGCCAGTTCGCTCGTGAATCAACGGTTGGAGTTTGTCGCCGAGAAATGCTCTCTGAAGGGAGTCTGGGGCAAGCCGATCGGCAAGTTGTCGCGGGGTTACAAGCAGCGTGTGGGAATGGCCCAGGCACTGTTGCATGATCCCGAAGTCTTGATCCTGGACGAGCCTACGAGTGGACTAGATCCCAATCAAGTGCACGACGTCCGGGAATTGATTTCGAGCTTAAGTCAAACGAAAACCATC
>JAQGHT010000517.1 GCA_028291565.1 Planctomycetaceae bacterium
GTGCCAGTCCCGATACAGGAAATCGGGGCGTCACGGCACTCTGTCATTCCGTGCTCTGGCATCTGAATTCACGAGATGTCGAACAGATTACCGTGTTTGATCACGGGCTGGGGCTTCGAAACGATACCGTGGATTTCGGAACGAAACAGATTCCAATCAAACTGTGCGGAGCAGTTCATTCAAGACGGTATTACCGTCCCGAATGTCTGTGGAATATCCGCTTCTCCACGTGGGCTCGCGGCGCGTTCAATCCGGCAGCGCAGGCAATTCGTCACGCTGATGCCGTCCTGGATGTTAGTGCGGGTGACAGCTTTACGGATCTTTATGGCCCGCACCGTTTCCAGACGATTGTGATGCCGAAAATGATCGCCCTGGATGCCGGTCGCCCCCTGATTCTGTTGCCACAGACTTATGGTCCGTTTCGATCAGATAAAGCCCGAGCCACAGCGTCGCGAATTATCCGACAGTCCAAAATGGCCTGGGCCAGAGATACTGACAGTTTCGCCGCGCTCCGTGAACTCCTGGGGAACTATTTCGATCCGCTCAGGCACCGTTGTGGAGTTGATATGGCATTCGCATTGCCTGCGTTGATGCCGCGGAATCTGCCACGACAGCTGGCGAACTGGTTTTCACCGTTAGAGCGTAACGAGCACGAAGTGGTGGGATTCAATATCAGCGGACTGATCTACAATCAGCCGGAATCGGCGGCAGCTCAATTCGGTTTGAAGGCCAATTACCCGGAGCTCGTGCTCAGTTTCCTAAACTGGCTGCTGAAAACGACCTCTGTGCGAGTGGTACTCATTCCGCACGTGATGGCACCGCAGGGACATCCTGAATCCGATTATGACGCCGCGTGCCATGTTCTGGCACAGCTTGCGCCCGAATATCGGGACCGCGTCGCGATTTGCTCACCTGACTATTCCCCCTCAGAACTGAAATGGGTGATTGCACAGACCCAATGGTTCACCGGCACGCGAATGCACAGCACTATCGCAGCGCTGAGCTCTGGAGTTCCGACGGCTTCCGCGTCGTATAGCTTGAAGACGCGTGGCGTCTATGAATCCTGCGGACACGACCACCAGGTATTCGAGTTGAGGCATCTCGAGACGCGGCAAATGCTCGATGCAATGCAAGGTTCGTTCTTGCGACGTGAGGAAGATCGGTTGCTTCTGGCAAGCCGTATCCCGAGCGTCGTACAACGCGCGCGGCAGCAATTGGATGACATTGTCGATTTCGTCTCCGAAGACGCGGCGTATCGCAAAGGGGCCTGACATGGCGCGTTGGAAAGCCAGGTCTGCCGTCTATGTGGCAGCTTCTCAAATTGGCTGCGAAGGCTTGGGGTTGCTGCGTAACATCATTTTGGCAAGGCTGTTAGGGCCGAGTGAAATGGGGGTCTTCGCGACCCTCGCGATCACATTGAGCCTGCTGGACATGATCAGCGATCTGGGTCCAGACCGTCTGCTGATCCAGGCCGAAGACGGTGACCTGGAAGAGTTCCAGGCGACCGCGCAAACTCTGCTCGCGGCACGCGGGTTGGTCTGCAGTCTGCTGCTGGCTGCGATCGCTTACCCCGCGGCAGCACTTTTAGGAAATCCCAGCCTGAGTTGGATGATTGCAGCCCTGGGGGCGGTGGCCGGAATTCGCGGCCTGCTGCATCTGGATTGTAAGCGGATCCAAAGAAACCATGATTTCCGCAGCTCGATGATCGTGGAATTGGCGTCGGCGGGAATGACAACCGCAGCTGTCTTCTTGCTGATGCAGCACATCCATGATGCCTCGGCTTTCGTCTGGATCAGCCTGCTGCAGGTAGTCATCCTGGTCATCGCGTCGCACCTGGTTGCCGGACGCCGCTATTGGTTGACTTATCGGCCCGAAATTGCCGGAAGGCTGTTTCGATTTGGCTGGCCTTTGGCCTGCAATAGCCTGATCATGTTCGGAGCACTGCAGGGAGACCGCCTGGTGGTCCTCGCATCTGCGACGGCGGCGGATCTGGGGCGGTACGCTGTTGCCTTTCAATTGACAATGGTCCCAACGCTGTTGATTTCGCGGATTGCTTCAACGGTGCTATTGCCTGTGCTCGCCCGCAGCCAGAATTCTCCCCAGAAGTTTGCTGCGCGTCTCGATTTGATTTCAGCGGTTCTTGGCCTGATCGCACTGACTTTTACATTAGCGGTGATGTGGACCGGAAATCTGGCGATCGGATTGCTGTATGGAGACGTCTTTCAAGTCACCCCGGCTGTTATTCGCTGGCTGGCCATCATGCAGGGCCTGCGGATTTTGCGGGCGGTTCCGAGTTTAACCGCGATGGCCCGCGCGGACAGTCTGAATCCACTCGCATCGAATGTGCTGCGTTTGACGGGAATTATCGCAGCCGCGACGGTCGGGTTGTCGGGCTGGGGATTGGAAGCGATCGCGGCGGCGGGATGCGGCGGAGAAGTTGTGGCATTGATTGGATCCGCACTCCTCTTGCAGTGTCGCCAGGGAATCAATCCTGCTGCGATTTGGAAGGCTTCGGCCTTATTCGCCGCTGGAATCAGTCTCGGCTGGCTGGCGATGGGAAACGTATTCGTGGTGCAGGCCGGAGCCGTGGGACTCGCCGGAGCGATCGTACTATTGGCAATTTTGAGAATCCTTCGAATCGCCCGTACTTCCGAAATTGTGCGTGTTTCACCTGCGACCCCCGAACTGCGGGCTATGCTTGTTGACAAAGGGATCTAATTCGATGGGGACTCGGCCGCCTGCAATTGAAGATGTTGTGTCCGGACATATGTGTACCGGATGCGGTGCCTGTGCGTATATCGACGCGTCCCGATTGCAGATGATCGACACGGCAACTCATACACGTCGACCACAAGCGCGTGCGGATGAGCCACGTTTGTTTCAGCTCCCGATACTCGGGAATCCTGGCGCGATCGAGTCAGATTCAACCAGCGCAGCCGCAGTTTGTCCTGGAATCAACTGGCCAGCCGCACCGCCCAAGCCGACGACCGGGCATCCTGAATTACATGCCGAATGGGGACCGGTCCTGGAAATCTGGGAAGGGTTCGCGGTCGATCCGGAAATACGCTTTCGAGGTTCAAGCGGGGGTGTTGTGACAGCACTCGCGCTCTATTGCATTGAACTAGGCGGCATGGAAGGCGCACTTCACGTCCGTGCGCGAACGGATGCGCCTCTCTTGAATGAAACGGTTCTCAGCCGTAATCGAGAATCACTCGTAAAAGGTGCCGGCTCACGGTACTCGCCCGCCAGCCCCTGCGAAGAATTAGGTCAAATCGAAAACGCCGCCAGTCCCTGTGTTTTCATCGGCAAGCCGTGCGATGTCGCCGGGGCGGTGAAGGCCCGGGAGATCCGGCCACAACTCGATCGCAACCTCGGGCTGACGATCGCCATTTTCTGCGCCGGGGCGCCTTCGATTCAGGGGACGATTGAACTGGCAAAAACGCTGGGGGCCAACGATCCGACGCAAATCGAAAGCGTTCGATACCGCGGTCAGGGCTGGCCCGGCGAAATCACGGCGACATGGCGCGATGAACTGACAGGTGCATCGATCACCAAGTCCATATCGTATGAAGAAGGTTGGGGCAAGACCTTACAAAAGCATCGCGCGTGGCGCTGCCACGTCTGTGCGGATCATACCGGAGAAATGGCTGATGTTTCTGTGGGGGATCCGTGGTATCGGCCAATCGGTCAAGGCGATCCAGGGCGTTCTCTGGTACTTGTGCGTACCGAACGTGGCCGGCAACTTGTTCGCGAAGCAGTCGAACGAGGCTACCTGGTACTCGAACGCCGTGAATCATGGGTCGTCGAAGCTTCCCAATCACACCTATTGCGAGCCCGAGGTTCAACCTGGGGGCGCGCAATCGTATCGCGTCTGCTCGGTGTCTCAGCGCCACGTCACACAGGCATGCCTTTATTCTCGTCCTGGTGGAAACGGCTCGGATTGAAAGCACGACTGCAGTCTTTAACTGGCACATTGACTCGGGTGTTTAAGAAGCGACTCCGCGCGGTGGAACACGCCGTGCCGCTGACGACATCGGGGCTCACTCGTGCTGACCGGACGAGCAACATCAGTATCGGCGCGTTTCCTCAGGGGCTGGAATCGTTTCTGGCCAGTATTCCCGAACCAGCCAGTATTCCCGAACAAATTGACTCTTCGAGAGAACCACTTCAAGCGGCCAGTATCGCTCAAGAAACTTCCTGTATGCCACTAGCTCGTTAATGAGTTGCGGGGCGATATGCGTTGTCGGGTGGGCTGAGGATCGGCAACATCAACGACATCAATCATTGTTCGATCCTGGTGACCCCGTCCTTAACCCCGCGCGACGACTCGACACGCCAACTCCGACGTTTCAGGATAATCCACAGAACATGGCAGCCCGTGTCGTAACGAAACTAAAAACGGGATTGTCGGGACTGGCCTGGCCAGCTGCCATGTTTTTGCTCGCGCTGGCGACTCCGCCGGAGTTATCGGTGAATGCCGGCGGTCTGAGAATTTCGGCTTACCGCGCAGTCTTGCTGGCCTTCTTTATTCCCTGCTTCAAGCAGTTGTCGACCAAGCAGGCTGGTCCCTGGCATCCGTGCGACGGTCTGATGATCTTTCACGCGGGCTGGTCCGCATTCGCAATGATTCATTACGCAGGTATTGGACAAGGATTGGAATCCGGCGGAATCTATTTCATTGAAGCCACCGGGGCTTACCTGGTCGGTCGCTGCTACGTCAGAACTGCCGCCGACTATGCGGCGATGAGCCGGTTGATGATGCGCGTAGTCACAGTCATGTGCGGCATTGCGATGATCGAGTCGGTGACTGGTCAACACTTTGTGCGCGACATCTCCAGGGCCGTCCTCGGGGGGCCATCGTTGCCATTTATAGAACCGCGCATGGGACTGCATCGGGCGTATGGGTCGTTCGACCATCCGATTTTGTTCGGCATTTTCTGTGCATCAACCTTCGCACTGGCTTTCTACTACACTCCGACCGATCGTCCGATCAAGGCCCCGTGGATTCGATCAGGAGTCACCATCCTGGCGACATTTTTTTCACTCTCTGCTGGGGCATTTTCAGCACTGGGGGTCCAGATCGGACTGGTTGGCTGGGATCTGGCCACGCGCGGAATTGGACGGCGGTGGGGAATCCTGAGTGGAATTTTCGGCCTCATCTGGTTGGTGATCTGCTTGAGCTCCAATCGCAGTCCGATTAAAGTTTTTCTGACTTATTTCACGTTCAGCACAGGTACGGGCTACAACCGAATCCGAATCTTCGAATTTGGCAGCGTTGAAGTGGGCCGGCATCCGTTGCTGGGAATTGGCCTGGGAGAATGGGAACGGCCCTCGTGGATGGTCAGCGGGAGCATGGATAACTTCTGGTTGGCCACCGCAGTCCGTTACGGTTTGCCGGCCTTCTTCGCAATTGCCGGCACGGTGCTGTTTCTGGGAATTCAAATCGGGATCACGGAATATCCGTCGAAAGAAGTCCGCAACTGCCGCTCAGCCTGGATCATCGGCATGATCGGTTTGAGCATCGCGGGTTCCACCGTGCATTATTGGAACGCGCTGTTTTGTCTGTTCGCGTTCTTGATCGGTTCCGGAGTCTGGATGGGACTACCAGCCGCACAACGGGTGAATGTCGCACCGCGACCGAAAAAATCTCAGAGTGAGAAGAGTGTCGCAATTCGAAGCAAGCCACAATTCGCGGAGTTTCCGCGGTGATGCAATTCGAGAATCTGCGGGAGTTTTTTCTTGACGGCGATGCCCTCGGAAGCTGAGAGATTCCACTTCAAACAGTGCAAGTTTTGAAGTTGCACTGTTGTAAGCGCTTCAGCTCGCGGGCCCGCAAACCAACAGGTCTCGATCGAAAACGTTTCGACTCGGAGCTAAGTCTGCTATTTCATTTGCCCCGAAGGGGTTTCACAACAAAGCCCAGGGTCGCCGGGTACTCACGGCCCACCCTGGGAACATGTCCCCGCAAGCGCCTTTACCCTGAAAGGGTTACACAGAACCAGATTGTAGAACCCTTTCAGGGTACTTCATTTCAATTAACGAATGACCCAGGGTGCGCCACGCGTACGTGGCGACCCTGGGCTTTGTTGTGAAACCCCTTCGGGGTAATGTCAAATTCGCATAGTTTCGAAAAGCGCATGCGAGGGTGCCGACGGACACGTCGCCGTTCAATGCCACGAATTTTTCACGCCCAGCAGGTGAACCATTTTCGCCGGCAGTCGCATTCCGACGCCGTGGCATTACGTTTGCTTCGGGACCCTTGCGTTCCATCGAACAATCCCAGTTTGATTCGAAAACACATCCGTTAACACGAGGACTCAGGTTGTGACTGATCTATCGATCATTATCGTCAGTTGGAACACTCGAGACGTCTTGCGGGACTGCCTGCAGACTGTCGCGTCTGGGCTGGGCTCATTGGGGACGGAAGTTTTTGTTGTCGACAATGCATCGAAAGACGAGTCCGCCCAAATGGTGGCTCGTGAATTCCCTCAATTTCAACTGATCGCAAATACAGAGAATCTGGGGTTCGCAGCGGCCAACAATCAAGCCATCAAGCTGGCAACCGGAAAGTATGTCCTGCTGCTGAATCCCGACACCCTGGTGCGGGGCGACGTCCTCAGCCGCTCGTTCGATTATATGGAACAGCATGCCGACGTCGGTGCGTTGGCCTGTCGCGTGTTGAATTCCGACGGGTCCGTGCAGCTGACTTGTGGTGGCTATCCCAACTTGTGGAATCTGTTCCTGCTGTCCAGCGGGCTGTTTCGCTGGAAGTGGCCGTCGGCTTTCAGTCGTTATCAGTTGCTGAACTGGAAACGCGATTCCGAACGCGATGTGGAAACGATCACCGGATGCTACATGTTTGCCCGGGCGACGGCGATTCAAGAAGTGGGCCTGCTGGACGAGAGTTTCTTTTGTTATGGCGAAGAAACCGATTGGTGCCGCCGGTTCTGGAATGCAGGCTGGCCGCTCCGCTTCACTCCGATTGGAGAAATCACACATTTCGGCAGCTTGAGCAGCCGGCAATGCAGTCATCGTCGGGATGTGATGCTCACCGACGGATTAATTCGACTGCATAACAAGCACGGAGGGAAATCCTCCGCCATTGCCGCCTGGAGTATCCTATGGTTGTTTCAGATGACACGCTGGTGCTACTGGTCGGTCGTGGCGTTTGGGACCCGTCGTGAGACTGCGACGGCTCGGCGTGATCATTTTGGCCGAGTTCTGTGGGACTTCGGCAGTTTGTGGCCGACCAACAGGAGTTTTTCGCGATGACTGACAAGATGCGGGTTCTGATTCTGGCGCCTGGTTGCGATGGAACAGACGTCGGTGAATCATGGAGCTGCTGTCAATGGGTTCGCGGTCTGGCGGAACACTGCGACATCACCTTGCTCACACTGCAGCGGCCCGGTCGTACTCCGATGGCCCAGCAACTGCCCAATGTCGAGGTTGTCAGCTGGAATGACATCTACTGGGGCGGCCGGCTGGAGCGATTTTCGAGCATGCTCAAACCGGGTTATTTTCGATTTTATCGCAATGCACGGCGCTGGATTCGTACGGCACTGAAGCAAGGACGCACGTTTGATGTCATGCATCAGCTGGGACCTCTCGCATTGCGTTATCCCAGTCCAGCAGTCGGCTTCAAAGTCCCGCTAATTATCGGTCCGCTCGCTGGCAGTTTGGAAACGCCCCCGGCCTTCCAGGCCGATTGCGGCAAAGCACCGTGGTACACGCGGCTGCGAAATCTCGATCAACTTCGCTTGAAATTCGATCCCTGGCTGCGGAATACCTATCGGTCGGCAGACGTCGTGATCGGTGTCGCTCCTTATGTCAAGGAGCTCTTGAAGGGGATTCCGCTAGCCCGCTTCGAAGTCGCGGCGGAAACAGGGGTCCACGATGTTGCACCCACGGCCAGACGACTGGAAGACCGCGGACCGGAATTACGCTTACTCTATGTGGGGCGGGTGATCAGAACCAAAGGGCTGCGCGATCTTGTCCAGGCAATGTCGTTGCTGGCCGATGTTCCAAATCTGACACTGGATGCAGTTGGGATGGGCGAGGATCTCGCAGCGTGCCGTGAATTGGCCGTAAAATTGAACCTCGAACATCGCGTTCGCTTTCACGGCCGGCTTCCTCGCGCCGATGTGGAGACCATGTACGCGCAGGCTGACGTTTTTGTATTCCCCAGTTTTCGAGAACCCAGCGGCAATGTGGTCTTTGAGGCACTCAGTCACGGGCTGCCCGTGATCACAACAGATCGTGGCGGGCCGGGATATGTTGTCGATGACGAATCCGGAATCCGCGTTGCGGCTGACAACCCGGCTCAACTCGCGCAAGACCTGGCGAGTGCCATTCGACGACTCGCGGCAGATGCGGAAATGCGAGATCGCCTGGCAAAAGGCGCGGCACAACGGGCGCGGCAATTGGCGTTGTGGTCCAACAAGATCAACGGCATGGTTGATCTCTATCGTAATGTCATTCAGCAACCAGGAACTGCAGTCAAGAATGTGATGACCAACAGCGGAAGCGCGTTGCATATTGCAGTCCCTCACGCCGCGTTGGCCTCGACATCAGTCACTGGCGGATGGCCGATTCTGCCGTCGCGTCGATGTCTTAATATTCGTTCCGGAGATTTCCAGTCATGAGTGAACGGCGAGCCAAGATCCTGGCAGTCTCGTCCGGTGGGGGCCACTGGGTCCAACTGCAGCGACTTCGACCAGCGTTTGTCGGTCATCATGTGACGTTTGTGACGGTTGGTCCTTGTGACACCACTGCGGTATCGCCAGATCCTGTCAAACTGATTCCTGATGCGAATGCTCGCACGCCGTTCCGGATGGTCTGGCTTTTGTTCCGCATGGCATGGATCGTGCTTCGAATTCGTCCGGATGTGGTGATCACAACGGGAGCGGCGCCCGGCTACTGGGCAATTCGATTCGGTCGCTGGTGTGGCGCGAAAACTGTGTTCATCGACAGCATCGCCAATGCCGAACACCTGTCATTTTCCGGTCGGTTGTCCCTCGGGCGCGCCGACGTCACTTTGACACAATGGTCTGACCTGGCCCAGGATCAAGGGCCATGCTTTTGGGGGTCAGTCGTATGATTTTTGTCGCCGTCGGAACACAACTACCATTTGACCGGCTGATTCGCACCATGGACGAATGGGCCAGTGCGCTTCCAGGACGGGACGTCTTCGCGCAAATCGCGGGTGGCAGCTATGTTCCCAAACATATCCAGTGGGCACGCAGTATGCTTCCTGAAGATTTCCAATCCAAACTGGAACACTGTCAGTTGCTGGTGGCGCACGCCGGAATTGGATCAATCCTCTCTGCTTTGGAACTCGGTAAGCCTGTCATCGTACTACCTCGACAGGCGGAACTGGGCGAACACCGCAACGATCATCAACTCGCCACGGCGAAACGCTTCGGCGCTCGAGGAATGGTACGGGTCGCTCAAAATGAGAAAGAACTTTGTCAACTGCTGGATCAATTTGAGACGCCAGTCTCAGAAACGCGGATCACCAATCAGGCGTCTCCAGAATTGATCCGAAATCTACGTCAATTCATCAGTCAGGCCACCATTAGTCAACGCGGCGCTTAGGACTGATCGCCGGTGTCCAACCAAGAAAACGCGGAGTGAATAGATGTCGGCGGTCGCAATTTCAGAAACACACGTCGCGTCGGATTGTGAAACGAAAAGCGGCATCGTTCCGGCAGCGCGTCGCCATGAACTGAAGACCTCGCGTTGGGCATTCCTGGTCCTGTGGCTGTATCGCGTGCTGAATTGTGGACGTCGCTGGCGAGTGGCCCGGGTCTTACTTCAACTGGCCCAGCGACTTGAAGGTGGCCCCATGAAATCCGCGACGGCGCGACAGATGATGTCGCAATTCCACGGTGTCAAAATCGGTGCCTACAGTTATGGTGAGTGTTTCGACCCAGGCATCATTCCACCCGGAATCGAAATCGGGCGCTATGTCTCAATTGCACGCGGCGTTCGATTCTTTGTCCAAAACCATCCCCTGGATCGACTGTCGACGCATCCCTTTTTTTATGAAGCCTGCCCGGGCGTCGCGGTGACAAATGATCTGCCGGCCGGGAACCTGGAAGTCGGACATGATGTGTGGATTGGCTGCAATGCCATCATCACGCCTGGCTGCCAGCGTATCGGAACTGGTGCCGTGATTGGCGCCGGTTCAATTGTGACGAAAGATGTCCCCGACTTCGCCATCGTGGCGGGCAATCCGGCACGCAAGATTCGCGACAGATTCAGCCCGGAAGTGATCGAGAAATTACGGGAACAGGCCTGGTGGGACTTACCCGCCTCAGAGGCTCTCGCTCGACGCGATGAATTGAGCGAGCCGTTGAAACTCGGCGGTGCTTCGTAATCGATCTCATAGTTTTCAAGTCATGTCAAGGGCCAATTTCAATGACCGGCAACAACGATCAATTCGAAACGTCTACGGTAATAATCCCGACTGTCACACCACATGATCCACCTGTCAGTCGGAATGCATTTGGGCGTTGCGCCATGTCGATCATCATTCCGGCCCATAACGAAGAAGCGGTTCTCGGACGGTGTCTCCGTGATTTACTCAACGGCGCTCGCCAGGGTGAATTAGATATCATCGTGGTTTGTAACGGTTGCACGGACCAAACGGCCGAAGTCGCCCGCTCGTTCGGCCGTAGCGTGCGAGTCTTGGAGACATCGATTCCCTCGAAAATTACGGCCTTGAATATGGGTGACCGGGCGGCTCGAGTGTTTCCTCGTTTTTATGTTGACGCCGACGTCGTGCTGACGATCGGTGCCCTCCGGAATACCGCAGCCGCACTTCGCGCCGGAATGTTCCTCGCCGCTGCACCAGAAGTCGAATGGAATTTGCGACACAGCAATTGTTTTGTACGCGCCTTTTATGCGGTCTGGCAACTGCAACCTTATTTCGACGCAGGGCGATTAGGGGCTGGAGTTTATGCCTTGAGTGAAGCTGGCCACGCTCGACTGGGAGAATTCCCCCAGATTACTGCCGATGACGAATACGTGCGGCGACTGTTTTTGCCTGAGGAACGCGTCACCGTTACGGAAAATACGTTTCAAGTGACGCCACCACGTACTCTCCGAGACCTGATCAAGATTAAGACCCGCAGTCGGCGTGGCAATCTGGAACTCGTTCAGAAGTTTCCGCATTTGTCACGACCGGCACGAGAATCGCGATGGAAGTTCCTGGCTCGAATTGCAGTACGACCTTGGTTGTGGCTCTCGAGTCTGGTGTATTTCGCGGTCGTGGCTCAAACGTCGGTCCGCGCTCGACGCACGCTGAAACGCGGCGGCGCAGCTGTATGGGAACGAGATTTATCGTCACGCGTCAACGTGGCAAGTGAAAGCAAGGACCTGCTTCGTTCATGAATGACTCGCATCCTGACTTGCCGTTAGACAGCTCAATAATCCACACGGCTGACACCCGGAAAGATGTGGAGTCAGACGCGTTGGAAATGGATATCCTCCGACGTGCCGCGGCATTCCAGGAGAATTTTGACGAGTCAGAATCGGGTGAATCGACCGATCCTCCAGTACGAGCCGTCAACCCTGTCAAGATCGTGCTCCGCAATTTGCGTGGCCGTTATCTCATTGCCGCGTGCCTCGCGGTGCTCTTCTCCGCAGTTGGCGCGACCGGAGGCTTTCTTTCGAAGTATCCGATTTACGTGAGCGGTGGAATTATCCAGCTCTATCCGACGAAGACCAACATTCTCTATAGCGACACGGATGACTCGCGATTGCGACTGTTCGATGCTTTCGTGGCGTCGGAGGCATCCTTTCTCAAGAGCCCTCCCGTATTAGAACGAGCCGTCAATTCGCCACAACTGCAGGAACTTGGCTGGACAGCGGACCTGGATGGCATGAGCCGCCTCAAAGAAACTGTGGCCGTGGAAAAAAAAGGGGGCCTGATCACGGTGACCACTGGCCATCGCGATCCAGTCGCGGCTGCGACCCTGTTGAACGTCGTGCTCGACACCTATCAACAACTGAATAGCGAACGCCTGAAACTACAGGACTCGGTGCGAGACCGCGAACTGAGCCGTCGGGAAGAAATTATCCTGAAGGAACTTGGCGATCTGGACAAGCAAATCCTGAATGTTGGCCAGGAATATGGCGTTGCTTCGATTGTCGAAGCACATATTCGCAAAATCACACAGTCCGAGGACGTCGACAAGCGAATCGCGGAATTATCAATCAGCATCGCGTCCATGTCAAATTCCACAAAAACGAATGATGTCGATCTGGGGGATGCGGAAACCAAACGCCTGGTCATCCTGGATCAGGCAATGGCTGACATGCTTTTTGAGCAAAGCAAGCAACAGGCCGAACTCGCGGTTCTTGAAGCCCGGCATGCGCCGGAACACCGCGACGTCCTTGAAATGAAAGCGCGAATCGCTGTCATTGACAAGTCCATTGAAAACCGCAGGCTGCAGCTCACGACTTTGGGAAAAACGGGAGCGTTGACCAAAAGTGATTCCAAAGCGCCGACGGAATCGGCAGATGACCTCAAGGCGCTCCGAAACCAATTCGTCGCTCAACGAACTTCGTTGCAACAGGAAGCACGTGAACTGAATGGTCGTATGATCAAATTGGAATTCCTCAAAGATGAGCGTTCTCAATTGCGACTGCGGCTCGAGGAAATCCGGCGTGCGCTCGAACAGATTCGGCTGGAAAGTAATCATACCCTCCCCGGAACTGCCGAGATCAAATCGCGCGGTGCAGTCGCGACGCGTCCCGCATCCGACAAGCGAATCATGTTTTGCCTGGCCGGTGGCGGATTCGGTGCCGTCGGGGGCGTCATCGTGACTCTCGCTTACGGACTTTTGTTAGGCGGATACCGCTTCAGCGATGATCTGAGTGAAGGTCAGCCAAACTTCCCGATGGTTGGAGTATTGCCTGCAATTGTCAAGGATGAACCAGAGGATGACGCAGGCTTTCAACGCGCCATCTACCGTTTGGGTGTCGATCTGCAGTTATTGTTGGATATGAAACCCGGCGGAAAGATTCTCGCGGTGACTGGCACCAGTGGTGGCTCTGGCACTTCGACGGTGGCCTTGGCGCTCGCGCGGGCCTTCACGAATTCACGCTTAAAAACAGTTCTCGTTGACGCCGATTTCACTGATGGAGCACTGACCAGCCAGCTGGGGTTGACTGGGTCAGCCGGTTTGCGTGAATGCCTGCTCAACGGCAGCCTCGGCGGCCAACTCGTCGACAGTGATGCCAGCTTGTTGCGTACCCTGCCGCTCGGCAATAGCAATGTCGTCTCGGACTCGCATATCGCTCGGCGTCAGTTTGCCCATTTGCTGCAGCAACTTCGCTCACAGTGTGATCTGGTGATCGTTGATCTCGGTCCCTTGACTGATCGACTGGTCGCTCGAATGGGATCGGCAATCGCGGACCGCGTGCTGTTTGTGGTTCCAGCCGGAGCCAAAACCGGATTGGTCAATCCGGCTCTTGCGGATCTGGAACGCCTGGCTCCGCACCGGGCATTGACGATCCTGAATTTCGCCGTTCCGAGCGACCCACGTTTGCAAGCTGTCTAAAGTTAGGAACCGCGCATCAATGACTTTCGCAAGATATCGACGCGGGATGTGGTCATTGGTCATTGGTGAAATGTCCTTTGGCCACAAGTGACAAGTGACAAATGAATCCGACAGTTTTTCAGGTGTCCGTCCCTAACAAGTATTTCTCAAAACGAGGGTCGATTGAGTTGAGTCTCAAACTGATGCAAGACCAGTTCAGAATGACATGCTTATACCGCACACGATTAAGAATGAGACGTTTTCACGTAGGGGTAAGGATTGAAAAAGACTCGTTCGTGGCCACGAACAGTATGAATTCCCTGTCCCCAAGTTCGTCAGACCTGGGGGGTTGTGACATCGTGATCGAGCCGACCGTTCCAATCGCTTGCAAGATGAAATTCTATCGAATTGAACACAACTGGTACGACGAGACTCAAGGACTCTTTCACTGACGGTACAAAGTTTGCAATTGAAATCGGCGGCGAGATTTTGTCGAACGCGATTTCACACGACTTATAAAGAGAGCAGAGTAAAGACAGATGGCAACTTCATTAAGAGCATTGGTTGTCGACGATGACCCTGATGCGTCGGCCTGGTTGGCCTACATGTTGAACGAGCGCTTTCCAGACCTGGAAATCGTGACGCGCGAAGTGCCCGACTTGAGCGGGACATTCGATCTCTATTTCATCGATAACGATTTCCACGGCAAAAGTCTGTCGGCGCAACTGGCCACGGCGATTCGCGCTGCCAATCCCCTGGCCATGATCGTGGCCTTTTCAGCGCGTCTCGACAATCAGACGCTAAAACTGCTCGTCAACGCTGGATGTGACGGCGCGTGCGAGAAGTCGCAGCCAGAAGACGTTCAACAGATGATGGGGATCGTAGCGGCCTACTTGAGCCGGCGAAGTAGTGAAACTCAGGAACAATCGTCGCGTGGACTGATGGGGGCCATGTATTCCATTCGTAACTTGCTACGGGAATGGAACCGGCGTCTCGATGTGAATCGCTCGGGTGCCACTGAACCGACACCCTTGCCTCGAACATCGAGTCCAGGGCAGCGGGTCGAAACCAAACGGGCCGAACAACTTCAATCGGACCTCATCACGTCGAACACGGTCAAATCCCATTAAGGACCTGGGTATCAAGTCTACGCAAACTTCCCTGCCTGCCAACACGGCACATTCATCGGAATCGTTAAAGTACATCGCCTCCCAGGTCGAAGAAGAAGATCAGTGATGATGCCCGCGCTGGCTCGTGTCCCGGTGCGTCCATGCTGTCATAGGTCATTGGATTCTTCGCAACATGTCTGCTCACTTCCCGACATTTGCGAAAGGAATGCCTTCCGGCAGAATCTGCCGCTTGGCGGGAAATTCTCCGCTGTGTCTGCTCACCATCATCTGGGGAGCGTTCCTGAGCGGCTGTTCGATGTATCGCTCGGGATTCAATAATCTGATTGTGGCTCCCTCACAATTTCAGATCCATCACGACCGTCGCGCCACAGAACGTTTTCACCAGCAGATCGCTCGGGAAGCGCTCGCCGAACAGCAGGCGGCACACCCGGGACAGCGCTTCTCTGTCGATTATGCGGCGGGGTTTGAGTACGGAGTCATCGAATACCTGACGAACGGCGGTGTAACCGGGCCGCCCCTCT
The DNA here is from genome assembly GCA_028291565.1 of Planctomycetaceae bacterium. GTDB lineage: Bacteria > Planctomycetota > Planctomycetia > Planctomycetales > Planctomycetaceae > JAKFVC01. The sequence continues at coordinate 15,199 of JAQGHT010000517.1, forward strand.
TGCCGCCTCGGCCCTATTGGAAGCTGGCTTCTCGTTCCGGAACTGATAACGAAGCCGCCCAACAATGGTTGCTGGGCGCGACGGACGGACGTGAACGCGCAATCGCCTCGGGTTTACGAACCGTGGCCAACGTCCCGTCATCAATCCCCATGGGAAGCACGGAACGGGAAATACTGAGGCCGCGTGAACTTGAAGCATTACCACCACCGATAACACGCGGTACGCCCCCTGAAAATGCGTCTGATCAAACTGGGCGTGTCAGTCTGAAATAGACCTATTATTCCTCTGCACCTTGCCCCGCAGTGTTTATGACCACATACGCCCACCCGAAAACACCAGCCAATAAGTCCAATTCAGGAAAGACACGCTTGTATTTCGTCCAATACGCGACCCAAGTCTCGCAATGGCCCGAAAGCATTCCAACTATGGATCAGATAGACATACTCGTTGGCGCTTCGGGCTTGTATCGGGATTTGATTTGCCTGGTTAGCTGACGCCGTCAACTGGATTTCGAGGATTTGTCAGTGCGATCCATGGTCTCTAGTTGCTGCAGCCTGTTGTTCGGCGCGAATCGCCGGACAGGGGGATTGCTGCGCCAATTGACTCTGTGGTTCCTTTTGATTCCGGCGCTCACCGGTTGCGCGTCTTTAACGAATCCGGTCGCCGGAGGCATCCCTGTCCGGTTGGTACCGCCGGAACTGCTCGCCGAAGCGCGTGATCAGAAACGGACCGTCCCGCTCGCCTGGCTGCGCCGCCCCCCCGTCAAAGATTACCGCCTGGGCCCCGGAGACATCCTTGGAATCTACATTGACGGCGTGTTAGGTGACCGAGGCACCTTGCCACCTGTGATGGTGCCGGATGCGACGAATCTCCCTCCGTCGGTCGGCGTGCCGATTCCAGTTCGCGAAGATGGGACACTTCCCTTGCCACTGGTCACCCCGGTCAAGGTCGAGGGCTTGACGGTTTTGGAAGCCGAACAGGCGATCATCGAAGCGTATTCGATCAAACGCAAAATCGTGCGTCTCGATACCGAGCGAATTCTGGTGACGCTGATGCGTCCGCGTTACGAACGAATCCTGGTGATTCGCCAGGACAATCCACACGAACTGGCCACCGCGACAACGCTGGGTACGGGGAACTTTCGCGGCTTGAGTAATCTGGCGACGACTGCCACCACACCGCACGCCGGCACGGGAACGATCGTCGACTTACCGGCGAACGAAAACGACGTTCTGAATGTGATCACGAGAACGGGCGGCCTACCTGGACAAACTGCACTCAATGAAATTGTTATCCAACGTGGTGGATTGCGCGCTGACGACAATCCAGAAATCGGCGCGACCGACGGGACTGAGACGGTACGGATCCCGTTACGAGTCAATCCTGGAGAACGGCCGAAGTTCAAACCTGAAGATGTGATCCTTAGGACGGGCGATATTGTCTTCATCGAAGCTCGCCTGGCGGAAGTTTACTATACAGCGGGTTTACTGGGAGCTCGGGAAATACCGCTCCCCCGTGACGTCGACATCACAGCAGTGGAGGCCATTGCGAGAAGCGGCGGCCCACTGGTTAATGGCGGCATCAACTCCAGCAACTTGTCCGGCCAGATTGTCAGCCGCGGCATCGGCAATCCTTCCCCGAGCCTGTTGTCAGTCTTGAGACATACTCCCGACGGAAGACAGGTCAATATTCGCGTTGACTTGAACCGGGCACTCCAGGACCCCAGCGAGAACCTGCTGATTCAGGCGGGTGATGTGCTCGTCCTGCAAGAGACCCCCGGCGAAGCGACGGCCCGCTTCTTGACGAATGTCGTGACATTCAACTTCCTCGCCGATTTGTTCACCGCAGGTTCCGGAAGCGGCACGGCGAGCGCCGTCCTGCCTGGAAGCTGATTTGGCGTTAACCCAGAATCGCACTCTCCGGCCAGATATGGTCCTTGGGTTTGTGAAACGGTCGTCATTGCTTCGGAAGTGCTCCGAGTAACTCCTGAAGTACAGTGAAATTGAGTGGCTTCACGAAATGCTCGTCAAATCCTGCTTCCATTGATCGTCTGCGGTCCTGCTCCTCGCCATAACCGGTTAATGCGGCGATCACAACTTCCTTCATCGCAGGAATCGAACGTAACTTCTGGGCAACCATATAGCCATTCATTCCTGGCAGTCCGATATCCAGGATCACCAGTTTGGGGCTAAAGGTTTCAGCCATTTTTATAGCGGCCATGCCGTCGTGTGATACGACGGTCTCATGCCCCATCGCTTTCAACATCAGCGCCAGTGTTGTCGCGGCGTCCACATTGTCATCAACGACAAGGATTCGATGCAGCGGGCGCTTTGCGACGTGATTCAGCCCAAGCGACTTGGTCTCAGTGTCACTCCGCGGAGCCGCTAGAGCCAAAGGTAAGCGTACGACGAATTCACTTCCAAAACCGAGTCCAGCACTCGCGGCACTCACAGTTCCATGATGTAGTTCGACAAGGCTACGCACGAGAGTCAATCCGATACCTAACCCGCCCTGGGAACGATCAATCGTACGGTCGGCCTGCGTGAACAGATCAAAAACCACCGGCAACAGATCTGGGGGCATTCCAGCTCCATTGTCGCGTACCCTGATTATCGCCTGGCCCTCATCCCGTTCCACCCGCAACCAGATCTCACCCCCTTCATTCGTATATTTCGCCGCGTTATTCAACAGATTTGTGATGACCTGAGCAATCCGCGTGATGTCCGCCTCCACTTTGATCACATCCGCGGTCAAGGCGATATTCAGCTTTTGTTTCCGGGATTCGATCAGTGGACGGCTGGTTTCAACCGCTGCGGAAATAATTGCCGAGACCTCGATCAAGGTTCTTTGCAAATTGATCTTCCCGCGAGTGATGCGCGAGACATCGAGCAAATCATCAATCAGCCGCGTCATCTGCCGCACTTGCCTGTCGATGATATTGCAGGCCCACCGGACTTCCTCGTTCTGCCCCTGATTCAACATATCGAGCATCTGTGCGGCATTCGCGATTGGCGCGAGGGGATTTCTCAGCTCGTGAGCCAGCATTGCGAGGAACTCATCTTTA
>JAQGHT010000519.1 GCA_028291565.1 Planctomycetaceae bacterium
CGCTGCCCAAACGACAACCGCGATTATTGAACCGCCGACCGGCAAGCGAATTCTGCTGTCTTGCAAGCTCGGAATGATCGCAAAAAAAGTTGACGGCAAAGATCTCACGTTAACCGAGCGGTTAAAATTGGCGGGCCAGGCGGGTTTCGACGGCGTCGATTTCGATGAGGCCGGGTCATTCACCGCCGAACAAGCCCGGGACGCCGTTCGGGAGTCGGGAGTCTTTGTGCATAACGCCATCAATCATGCCCACTGGGGCCAGCGGCTAACCAGTCCCAAGGAAGAAGAACGCAACATAGGGCGTGCGAATATCGAACACTGCTTGCGGGTATCTCATGCCGCCGGTGGCAGCGGGGTGCTGATTGTCATTGGACGCGGTGCCGACGGTCCTGCAGAGGAAATCGACGAACGAGCCCGGCAAGAGATCAAAAAGTTGATTCCATTGGCGGCATCAATCGGACAGATGATTCTGTTCGAGAACGTCTGGAATCAGATGCACTACGATCACGACAAACCGCCAGAGCAATCACCCGAGCGATTCATCAAGTTCATCGACAGTTTCAACAGTCCCTGGGTCGGCCAATACTACGACATTGGCAACCATTGGAAATACGGCCAGCCGCGAGAATGGCTGAAGGCCTTTGGCCACCGGGCCGTCAAGCTGGATGTCAAAGGCTTCAGCCGCGCGAAAAACAAATTTGTGGACATCACGTCAGAAGAAGACGACCTGCCCTGGGGTGAGGTCCAGAAAGGGCTCGAAGAAATCGGCTTCACAGGTTGGACGACGGCCGAAGTCGGTGGCGGCGGCCTGGAGCGCCTGACGATCGTGCGAAAACAAATGCAGAAGGCATTCGGAATCAGTTAGGACCCGCGTATCAAGTACTGACGCAAGATATCGACTTGAGAACTGGTTCCAGTTCAACGGAGGGCTGCGTCAAGCCGCAGCAATCTATAGCGGTGTAACGTTGCACTTGCCTATTTTTCCCCCCCTCGCCTCGGTACTCCGGGGAGAGGGGCCGGGGGTGAGGGGCTTCGGTCGACGTCGTGATTGGGAACAACAAAATGTTTGAAACCATGTAAAACATGGCATTTCCAATGCGGAGCCAACCGATTTCCCCTCACCCCCCAACCCCTCTCCCCGGCGTACCAGGGTGAGGGGAGAATGCAACGTACGAACACATCGACCGGCAGGTCCTAAGTTAAACCGCTGTAGCTCCCTGAAGTGCGGTGATTCGGCACCGCCCTCCATTCATCCGGGCTGCTACGCATAGTAAATGTGCTGGCAGAAGATGATCGTCCATTTCTCCTCATTTTTCTCCAGCACATAAATCGCTTCTGCGGGGTGCAGTGACCAGAAATAGCTCACGTTCACGACCGCAATGTTCTTGCTTTCCGAGTAGCCCGGACGATGAGCAGTGACCAAATGAAAGGCGACATCATTGCTGTCTACCTCCTCTCCCTTTCGCATTCGGACTTTCGAGTTGAGCGCGGTCAGGCTGTCGAAATCGGTGTTAGCCTTGCAGCGACAAACCAGGCTGCCCATTCCTTCGAGGGCAGCGGTAATCTGCAATTTGGAGAGTTTTGCCCATGATTCAGCATCGGGAGCGGGTGAGACGCTAGAGCCCAGCAGATCCTTCACTGTCACGCGCTGCGAATCAGGATGGGACGAAAAATCCAGCTCATCTTCGCCCGTCTTATCGTTCTTTCTCAGAAAGACCATCTTCTTCCTGTCCTTTGACAGCAAGTCACTCAAAACCACGTTCAGCACATTTAAGTCGCGAGCTGCGTCAGTCTTTTCATTGTCCGGAACGAGCTCTGCGTCGGCGATTTTCTGAGCTGCTAAGACTTCGGCTTGATAAGGAGCAAACACTTCCTTAACAGATGGATTTCCCTTCTTTTTTTGTTTTTGAACGGCTCCCTCCGCACCACTCGAAGGCCTGTCAGCACTCCCCAACAGGGCGTAGATCAAAAGACAGATAATTCCAATGGAGATTCTCATGAGACCGAACTCCTGGTTTGGGATGCCAATTTGCGACAGATGCTAACAGCCGCTGTTGATGTGGCAACTTTATTTCAACTTGTAAACACGCAGCGATGCCAGATCAAACAGCGCGCTGCCGGCCGTACTGCGGAGTTCCGCCACGAGTTCAACTTCCTGCAGGTCCTGACCGAGTTCGAATTCGTGCCCGACCGTTTGCCAATCGGTTGTGCCGACGACATGGTTCATGCGCATGCTGCCTCCTAATCGCACGCCTGCGCCGTAGCCTTTGTCATCGGGTGTCGCCACTACTCCATTGGTCTTCACCTTCGCATCAAAACGATAGGTCCCGCGAGCCAGCCGAACTTTTGTACGAAATGACGCCTGGACCTGGTTACTGGGGCCTGGTGTCAGTGACAACACTTTCCTGCCGTCGCTCTCCAGCGACTCGAGTTTGGTATCGCCTTGCGGCTTGGCGACCCAGTCTTCTGCCAAAGCCCAGCCTTCGGTATTAAACGCAATAGGCTCGGGTGGAAACTGAGATTTGATCGCCGGCAGACGTCCGGCGATGCGATTCTTGTAGTCCGTCACCCGCCCATCGAATTGACGCGCTCGGTCTTCATGAATTTTGGCCAGGACCGGACGAATTCTCGCATGCGCTGCATCGATCTTCGCGTGAAGTTTCTCGGCAGCAAACAATGGTAAGAGCTCACGAACACGCTGACGATATCTGGAGTGAACCGCCGGATTTTGCAGGACGGCATTGGCGACCATGGGACCTGGAATGTGGAACACTCCAAAGTTGATGTCGCCAAACATCTGGTCCATCCCGTGTGGCAGGAAGCGAATTTTCTTGTCGTCGGCGGGAAAGTAAATGCGATAGTTGTTGCGATTCTGACAGTAGCCATCCCAGTGGCACATCATCAACTCCATGGCGGCGAAATTGATAAAATCATCGATCGCGACTTTTTCCTCAACGCGTTTCCAACGCTTGGCTTGATCTCCCTCGCGGCAGGCATCGATGACCTCCTTCAAATCACTCCGATCGTCAGGCCCATCGCCAAACTCTTTTTCGAGGGGCGCATCGATATCGGCACAAAAGGCGCCGTCGTAGAAGTTGCCCTTCGCGTTTTTGTAGTGAAGCTTCGCGAACTTCTCGTCCATCCCTTCCTTCAGCACATAAAACCCCAGATCCCGACCATTCAACCAGACCCGAGCATGTGTCGTGCGCGCGGCGGGCAATCCGGCTTCGTGGCACAGTTCCGACGCGATTAACTCATTGAGGTAAGACTCATCCTGTACCGAATTGTTCAGGTGAAATTTTTCCAGACCATGAAACCGGTCACCTTTGCCTCGAATTGCCATCGTCAGCGCCGGTCGATCATTGAGTTCGCGAAAACTTCCCGCGGCGCCCTTGAGTTTCATTTTGACCTTCTTGTAGGTCGTCGTTCCATTTTCCGTGAATGTGACGTCGACATAGCGCCGCAAATCGCGCCGCAATTGGGCTTCTTCCTTCTCCGTCAGCGTAATGCGGATTTCCGGAATCAATCCCTTCCGGAAAAATTCATCGCTGGGATCAAATTTTTTGACGAGCTCGGGTTTGACAGGTTCAGATTTGGCAAGCTCAGTTTTAGTAGGCTCGGTCTTAGCAGGCTCGGTCTTAGCAGGCTCGGTTTTAACCGGCTCGGATTTGACGATCTCTGGTTTGGCAGGCGCAGCTTTGACAGGTTCAGGTTTGACCGGCGTCGAGTTCTTGGCCACCGGCTGTTCCGCCATCCGCGGCGCTTTGGCGCTGAAGTCTGTTTCCCGTACCGCGACTGTTCCATGTTTTTTGACGGGTGAATCCACGAACGAAGAAGTCGCTTCCTCGAGCGCCCGAGCCGCAGAGCCGACCGATTTCGTTTCCGCCGCACGGTGGGTGTTGGCCGGCTTCAATATCGATTCCTCGACTTGAGCTTTCGGCACGGCGTGAACTTCGGGAGTGACTTTTGGAGTAACGTTGGAGGTGACTTTGGACGCGGCTTCAGGCGGCTCGCGAGTTCCGGAATCACATCCAGACAACACCGTGAGACAGCAAAGCAAGGCCGAACAAAGACCAGTTACAAAGAAACGGAAATCCGCATCAGTCCTCATTGAATTCCTCTTATCGCATTTCGCTGATGTATTCACGGAGGGAAATATCGCAGCGACTTTGGACCGTGTTTCCGTCGAGTGCTATAAGAGAGTTGAGGCACAACGAACCGTGGTTTCGCGGTTTTGAACCGCTAGGCCCAAACTTTGTCGTGATTCGAACGGTCAGTAATCTGATCAGATGAACTCAGTAATCGGACACGACTTCCCCGCCAGCTCGCGTGGTCAGACTTTGGAAATTCTTAAAATCGATTTTGGTGGCGATGAAACGGACCGCGCCATCACACAAGAGGAAATGAGTACCATCCGGATGGGCACTGCGGTAGTCCGAAGGAGATCGCTCTTTCGCGTTGAGTGCGACATCAGAACTTCCCAGAATCCGCGCGAACGGATGCGTTCCCTTGGCGACAACTCCGGGCCACGTTGACAGGTGGTCGGTCTTCTCGTCACCGATCCGTTCCCCGATCGCAATTGTGTTCGACAAGCCATCGGTGATGGCTCTGAACCCCACGAAGCTATTGTGAAAAAATAGTCCGTCTCCGGTCCCAATCTCGCCGGACTTCATTTTTTCGCACTTCGCCAAGGCGCCCGTTCCGAACGAACCCACATAGTTCGACGTCGCCAGTTCTACCAGGTCAACGTTCTTGCTATCCTTAATCTTCCACGTCTTCTTGGTAAACGGATCGGAAGGACAGCGCAGTGTCGGGATCACCGTCGACAACAACTTGACGTTGTCTCCTGCATCAATCCGGGCACTGAAATCCACCTTGGTATACAGCTGCGCCTGATCCATGTAAGGTGTCAGAAACATGGTCCAACCGAAACCATTTGGACCGAAGACTTCAGCCTTTTTGGTCTCGTAATCGGCACCCACCCAACCAATCGGCAGCGTCCGCACGCTGTCATGATAATTGTGCAGCGCCAAGCCCAGCTGCTTGAGATTATTTTTACATTGCGTCCGCCGCGCGGCCTCCCGTGCCTGCTGTACGGCTGGCAAGACCTGTGCCCCCAACAACGAAATGACAGCTGAGACCGCCATCAATTCCACGAGCGTGAATCCAGTTCGACGAGACATTCGTAAGGCCATATTGAAACTCCTGAGAAAGATCCGATTTTTCGGACAGTTGCCGGAACCGGTGGGACGAAGATCGGTTTGATTTGTGTACATTACCTTCGCTTGTGCGAATGGTCAAATCTACCTGACCGTCCGTGAACATCGAATTCACGCTTACTGATCAAGGAGTTGCGAGCATCACAGATTCTTCCAAACCCGAGAATTCGAATTGTCCCCTGCCGCTTGTGCGTGGCGCAAACAATGAGCCAAAGGTTTTTGAGCTTGGCGACACTTCGAAGTCAAAACGCTGTCATTCAGAGTGCATATCATTGCCATTCGGTGTGTCACACCAGCTTCCCGAATTTGAAAGGTTTTAATCGAAGTCGAGACAAACTTGCTACTGAAATGACATCTTTCGGCCCCCTGCCTACGACCGGACTTTCCCAGTGCGTCCACGGCCTCTGCAGGACTCTTTTTTCTCTGGGAGTTCTGTGCCACGCATGGTTAACAAGTCGTGCAAAGCCCGCTGAACCATCCCGGCGAGCGGGGTGATGGGGGATTCGCCAATCGTCTCCAATGCTCGTAAGAATTTGGTTTGCTGAACTGTGTTCTGGTAAAATAGGGCCGGCGAGGTGACAAAATTCGTTTTCAAACTTCGCGGATCGGGAACCAGCGTGTACGCACCTGGAGATGGGAGATCCCGTTATGGGTTTGCATGAGTTTTTAGCGCGGATGCAAATCACAGGACGAATTCGACAGAAATTCCTCGCCACTTGGACACAAAACTCGGTTCCTCGCCAATTGGGGACAAAATTGATTCCTCGAAAATGATACTTCGAGTTGCGTACATCCGCGTCAGTATGAATGTCTTCCGCCGTGAGGGATTTTCGTCGACCAAAATCCTTCACGGCGTAAGTGAATATCGCAGCATGACTCGTATCGCTATCGAAGCGCCAGCAGAAGGTTCATTGGTGTCCCGCTCCGTCAGCTTTCCGTACTAATCCGGCGGGGACGACCATCCGAAGAAACACCGCGCGTGGCAGATAGCACAGGTGGCGAATTTGCGGAGCAGCATCGCATCCGCAATTCAGTCCGATCAGTTACAATTCACAGGTATTTTTGCTCTCTATTCTGATTCTCTTCGGTGCCAAGTGTTTAAGCTTCCGTCATCAAGTACTAGCGTACTGCCTAACTTCGACACAATACGGTAGTGATGCCACGATTCCCCTGTAATCCAGAGCTTAACTTCGTCGAAAAGTTCCATCGGCTGACGCTGGCTCGCGCGCACGAGAGCATTTTCCCAGGTTGTTGGTTCGCACAATAACAGTTCGCCATTTACAACTTTCCATTTCCCCTGTCCTGCCACCGAAGTCCGTGTTGCCGTGCAGGACATTAAAGTCCAACTTCCGTCAGGCGCGAAATTCACAATGAACTGGAGGTCGTCATTGTCGTACACGGTCCACTGCCCAATCAAAAATGGAGCTTGTCGATTTATGTTGATGACGTACAAATGGACTATTATTCCGACCAGAACTACCGTTGCCAAAGCACAATAGTGGCGAACCCATCCTGACTTCTTCCGATTGGATTCGGCTTGATCAATGCTCATCGCCATGTTCCTTCAAGCGTCCAAATGTCCTATTTGGGAACAATGAAACCGACATTGCAGACGCAGGAATATTTCAACTTGATATCCCACTCCACTCAATGTATATCGCCTTTAAATGTCAGTTTGTCATTCGAAAGTTCGGACCAGCCTTGACAAGCAGAGGGACGATCGAGGGAATCTGATTGCCATCAACACACGGATTTCAGGAGGTTACCAGCCGCATCATAGCCTATCGGGACCACGAGCGCGGTAGCTTTGCGCAGGGAATCGTATCGGGTCGGCTTAGCCGAATCGCTCGGTTCACTTGACGTTTCGAACGTGTTTCCGTTGCGCTTCCTGCAGGAGGGTGTGAAGTTTCTTGAACGAACCACAATTGTAAAACTCCGTCACGTCTTTGTCTGGGTCGCTCACTCCGATCACCACACGCCAATCGTCAAAGTGATCTGCTGGGAGGTCGTACACGGCAGCAGTTACCTCGCCTCCGGAATGTTTGACGAACGTCAGTGATCCAAAAATATCCCATTTCTGATGTTTCAGCCCCGGAATACGGACGTCTAAAACGGAATAGAGGAGTGTCACATCATCGTCGTCCAACGTGAATGACAAGATTGCTACGTCATCATTTTTCAACGCTCGCGAGTTAAATTTGACACTCTGGACGTCCATTCGATCTGGGATATCAACCGACCTTTTCGCCGCACTTCGGTCCGATTGCTTGAGGCATCCGAGATCAATGACGAGGATTAATAAAATGGGAGCTCCAATGAGGAAACGCAGCGGCTTGGCGTACATCATATCCCCCCCATCTCCATTGGTGGTCGCATCTCGTCGACTTGTCGGAAAGCCCAGGGCACACTTAAATCTGGGCAATGACGGTCGCGGTAGGGATGGCCCTTTCGGCCCCCCTCGCGGATCCGTACGTGCAGAACTACCAAATACTGCTCTTGACTCGGATCTTAACGCTTAGCTTCCCAACGCCAGATCACTTTGGCGAACAGGCAACTCTTCCACTTCCCCTGCAGATTCCTTGCTCCGTCGGTGTGGGCAAATGCACGTCGGTCGAGATGTCTGCGCTGACGAGCGTTCCGTAGCCGAACCGAGTCATTCTTGACAGCGATTTGAGCTAAAATCACCATTTTCACACTTCGTCAGATCGAAACTCTAATTCCGCAAGAGCAGCAAAAGTCTTGGACAAACGCTCATTTCCTATGCGTGTCTTGTCTCTTCTCCGCGCCGGCGTACAACGTGTCCACTTAGGGCCCCTGACAATCGCCGTGACGCTTGTCGTTAAGTGGCTCCCATCGCTCAAAGTAGGATGTACCCGAGAACGAGACTGCTCCTATTTCGCTCCAAATCCATCTCATGGTCTCCAAATCATTGCAGGCATCGACTGCTTCACGCCTTTCAAACTCGGCAATAAATTGTTCGAACCTTTTCTCGTCCCGAATCATATGCATATTGCTACAACAATTGCCAATCCCATTACCTGCCCATCCCACCATGCAGCGCCAGCGCGCCGGCGTCACTTCGGATGGAGTCCTCTTGTACAATTCGTCTACACATCGCATAAGACGACCGTAAGCCCGATACCCCCTATATGAGCGTATAACATCGGACTTAGTAGCAGCAATAATAACTGCAAGACTCAGGCAAACGATCGCGCCGACCCAAACAAGGACCTTCCGGTGCAACATAAGTTTCATTTTAATCATCAGTCGGGCTCGCTCATGTTCGGTGGTCTATTGTTGGGGGCTTATTTGTATTTCTGGCATAATACTCCGCAACACTTCCATCACAATCTACGAAGCCATCAAGAGTCATGTTCTGAACTGCCATAAATCGAGGTTTAGAACGTCGATCTGGTTGGGAATTCACAAAGAAACGGTTTCAAAAACCTTGCCATTCGGCGTGTCACACCAGCTCCCGAATTCGAAAGGGTTTAATACAAGTCGAGGCAAACTTATTGCTGAAATGACCTTTTTCGGCCCCGCTACCTGCGACAGGGATTTCCCAGTGCATCCACGGCCTCTGCATGACTCTTTTTCACGGAGTTCTATGCCACGCACGGTTAATAAGTCGTGCAAACCCCGTTGAACCACTCCGGCGAGCGGTGTGACAGGGGATTCGCGAATCGCCACCAATGCTCGACAGAATTTGGATTGCTGAACTGTGTTCTGGTAAAATGGGGGCGGCGTGGAGACAAAACTCGTTGTCGAATTTCGCAGATTGGGAATCGGTTTGTACTCACCTGAGATGGGGGATCCCGTCATCGGTTTGCGTGAGTTCTTAGAGCGAATGCAAATCACCGGACGACTTCGAAAGAAATTACTCGCCAATTGGGTACAAACTTGATTCCTCGCC
>JAQGHT010000533.1 GCA_028291565.1 Planctomycetaceae bacterium
TTGATGATGGAGTCTTGGGGCTGGCACGGCCTCGTGTGGTGGCATTTGATAGCGCGCCATGTTGATCAAGTCTTGAATCGTGGCACTTATGATTTTCGGGCCGCCACTGGCACCCAGGGCAAAGACAGCGCGACCGTCACGGACGGCAATCGTCGGAGTCATGCTTGATAGAGGTCGCTTTCCAGGAGCGACCGAATTCGCTTCGCCTTGAATCAGCCCGAAAGCGTTGGGAGTCCCCGGGACCGCGGCGAAATCGTCCATTTCGTTGTTCAAAACGATGCCATAGCGTGGCTCAACGATCCAACTGCCGAATGTCGTGTTGACAGTCTCCGTACAAGCTACCGCGTTTCCCTGGCTATCGATGACCGAAAAATGAGTCGTTCCTGCGTCTTTGGGCGGCACAAATCGACCGTAAGCCTCGGGCCGCTGCGTGGCGTCCAATTGAATCCGCTGCGCCAGCGATTTGGCATGCTCGCTGCTCAACAGTTGCTCGACGGGCACCGCGACATAATCAGTATCGCCCAGAAATTCCGCTCGATCGGCAAATGCATGCTTTAACACTTCAGTGAGAACGTGCAGGGTTTCAGGTTCGTGCCGCTTGGCATAACTGAGTTTCGCTTCCGGGTGGCGGCGTTCCAATTCTTGCAGGATGTTGAGGGACTCGATGAGGGCCACTCCACCACTCGATGGAGGCGGCATCGTGATCAATTCATAAGTATCAAACTGTCCCTTCAAACACGTCCGAATCGTCGGTTGATAGGTTCGCAGGTCTTCCAGAGTCAGCCATTTTCCATTTTCCCCCACTGCTGCAACCATCCCCTTGGCGACGTCACCTTCATAAAAGGCCTTGGCGCCGTGCCGGGCAATCAATTCCAGCGCTTCGACCTGGGGGGACATGACCTTCGAACCCAACTTGACCGCCATTCCGTGGTTCAAGTACCGATCAGAGAGCACGCGATATGCCTCTCGTTTCGGATCTCGCGCCAACTCGCTGAGTGTGGCGGTTTGAATCTCCACTTCATGGGCGTCGGCCGGGAATCCCTCGCGAGCCAGTCGAATTGCGGGAGCCAGAACTTGATTTAACTTCAGCTTGCCAAATTTCTGATGCGCGAGACACAAACCCGCGACATGCCCCGGGATGGCAACAGACAGCGGGCCATGATAACTCAGTTCTGGGACCTGCTGCTTCTTGTTTTTCGGATCGAAATACATCGACTTGGTGGCATTGCGGGGAGCACGTTCACGGTAATCGATGGCCACCGACTGCCGCGTTTTCGCGTCCCAGATCACCATGAAACCGCCGCCACCCAGTCCGCTGCTGGCCGGACGGAGTACAGACAGCGAAAACCCGGTCGCGACAGCCGCATCGACGACATTGCCCCCTTGTCGCAGGATTTCCAATCCGGCTTCGCTTGCCAGATCATGGTCTGCGGCAACGACAAATTGCTGGTAAATCGCAGAGTCCGCGGCAACTGCGTGCCGAACATCAACGCACAGGGCGGCAACCAGGCAAAAACCACAGAATAGGATTTGAGTTCGAAACATGAAGACATTCCTTGAACCAGTGCGAGAATCCTACAACAGGGGTAGTTTTGTTGCCAGCAGACCGGCGACATATTGTCTGGACTCATCCGTCCAGAGTGCGCCAAAAGCAATCCACGATCCCTGTTCCAGCACCAGGCGGATTTCTGGTTGAGTTTCGTCGTTGACACTGACATTTCCCAATCGAATGGCGACGTAGCGGACCTGTGTGGCATCAAACTTCCGTCGCCAGACCAGCCATCCGAAGCCACGGGAGATCTCACTCTGTTTGCCATTCAGAACGATCTGAATGCGTGCCAAGAGTAAGTAGATACTTGCACACACCAGAAACGCGGCAATTGCGAGTAAAGGTCTCCGAATCACAGCCTGCTCACAGCTGGAAAAACTCTCGAGTGTGATTGGGTCAATTCCCCCGCGTAGAGCGGTAGCAAGAGTAAAGTACGTCAAGGGGATCAGAAACCAGACAATTGGGGAAATCCGCCGGTAGGTGATTTCCGTCCGTTGCCCTGCCTCATGCACAGTCAAATGTTTTGGACACTGCGAAGTGGCAAACCTTTTAGCCGCGGCCATTGCCTGAAGTTGACCGTAGCGGTACTCCAAACGGCAACGAACACAGTAGGTCAGGTCGGTATTGTAATCGATATTGAATTTGTCGAATTCTGTGTTGCAGAGGGGACAATTCAGCATGGTCGATTCAAAGTTTGGTAGTGGTTCACAATACTCACACAAGACGAATGACTTGCTTCGAGTTAACCGTTTCTCACTGACAGCAGGAGGTTGGTACTACAACGCAACCCTGAGTGAACCGGATCACTGAGAATTTAGAGCAAATGTTGGGACAGCGAAGAAGCGACCGTGGTGGGTAGTGCCAAACGGAGAGGACCCCGACTTTACCTACTCTTGTAACGCATGCTTTCTCCCTGCCGCTAACGTGGAATAACCTCAGACGACGAGTTTCGATGCGATCAAGCTGGCGATATACAGCCGCGAATCCTCTTGCATCACTCTTCCAAATACGATCGGCGCTCCGACCTTCAAGATGAGGCAAATCTCTGGTTTCGCGACGTTGTTCACTTTCAGATTACTGTCTCGGATTGTGACGGCTTCGACATTGGAAGTATCGAGCCGCCGCGATTCAAACAGCCCGGATCTGATGGTGATGGCTTTCTGATTTCCATCAAGAATGATCATGACCCGACGCGAAATCATCACCAGGAGTAATGGAATAATGACGATTAGTCGTAACAGTGCTGTCGCCACGAAACGCGTCAGAAGCGAGAACATGTCGAATTGGTTATCGAATTCCAATTGGAGCAATATCCATGGCCCGGCAATGCACAGCACGATTAGCGGAGGAACCAGGATCCAGGCCAGAAGCGGAATTCTGAAATATCCGATTTCCGTTCTCGCTCCCGACTCTGTGACCGCCACAGACTCAGGGCATTCGAAAGACGCGAAATCGGCCGCTCGAATGGCACCTCGAATTTCACTGAAATGAGACTTTGAGCGGCAATGACGACAACTCGCCAATTCAGAGCTGAAATCGATATCGGATTTACTAATCTCATCATGGCAGTTAGGGCACTGCAACATGGCTCGTCCCCCGTTGTGGCCTGTTTCCGACCGAGCCACGACACTATAACCGTAGGGTCTCCAATGAATTGAACAACATAGATTTGAGAGCGAAGCGGCCACTCGTTGAGTCCTAACGGCCGGCCGAAAGAGCCCGGTCGGAGACCGGCCAAAACAACTTACCCCGCCGCGCCCATTCCGAAGAACACCTGGCTCTTCAAGAATCGATACAGCCAATAATCTTCCGGAATTTCTTCGCCAGGCAAATGATGGCTGGAGCGCGGTGTGCAGGAACCGAGTTCGGTATATGCGTCTCGGGCTGAAAAATCTTTCGCCCCCATCTTCTGAATATAGTTCTTCAGCTCCGTCGGACTCTCCAGGATCACACAACCCTTGGTCCGGTCCTTCACGAAACTCTGGAAGCCGCGTAGGAACTGGCTTTCGTTGATCGTCTTGTACAGATCACCGCCGTTGTCCTTGATCATATCTTTGGCGAAAGACAATGCCGGACAGATTTCGACGCCACCGTGCGGATTGACGTGGAATCCCAGTCCCGTCGCGGCCGGACAAAAGGCTTCGCCCTTCGCCGTCCAATAGGTGTCGATGATGAAAATGGGGTGTTTTTTCCGCAGTCTTAACAGGCGGCGGCGGATTTCGATCAGTTGTTCCCGGGAAACGCAGTATTCCGTGTGCGGTTCGGCTCCCATGGGGCGATAGACGTAGTACCAGATATACATGGCACCACGGCTGACGAAATAATTGATGTATTCGTCCGACAGGACTTCGTCCATGTTCTGGCCGGTGATCGTGCAGGCCGTACCAAAAATGACCTTGTTCTTCTGCAGCAGCTTCATGCCCGTTTCGGCGGCGGCGAACACGCCCGCGCCGCGGCGCTTGTCGTTGTTTTCCTGATTGCCGTCGAGACTGATCAGGGGTGTGACATTTCCCAGCTGTCGCAGTTTTTTGACGTTGGACTCGTTGAACAGCATGCCGTTCGTGATCACCTGGAAGTAGCAATCCCGGTGCTTTTGAAACACATCCAGCAGCTTGGGATAGACCATCGGCTCGCCACCGAGCAGCGTGTAATAGTGGGCGCGTTGTTTCTTGCCGGCCGTGATGATCGTGTCCAGGTCTTCTTCAGGCAGGTAATAACCCACGCCTTCTTTCTCGACCCAACAGCCGTGACAGCGCAAATTGCACTTGTTTGTCAGGGCGATGAACATGAACGGCGGATAGAGTTGGTCATTGCGCAGTCGCCGCTTATAGGCCCAGACTGCGCGCATGCCCTTGTAACAAAGCAAATAGGCAGCCTTTAAAGCCAATCGCGGTGAAATTTCGGTAGCCACTCGATAGGCCATACGCGGAATTACGAATCCCATACTGCATCTCCTCGGTGTAACCCGACACGCTTGTCGAGTTGAAACGACACGGGGTGTCGTAACACACGGTTTATAAATACGACGCGACTCGCTGGGCACCAGGACAATCGCGGTTCGTCACGCGAAATGCCGTGCCATCCTGGATGGCACGACACCAAATCCCAGTATCGGGAGACACGCTCCCAATAGATATTCTCGGGAGGCGCTGATTCTACCACAACTTGGCGGTTGACTCGATGCAGGAGACGAAGACTGGTGCCAAACCGCCGCGCGAATTCGATGAAAATTAAGATTTTGAAGGAATTGCAGTTGACAGTATTGACTGCGCGTCTTTAACGTGGAGGTCTTGCACTCAAGGCGATCAATCATACTCATATCAATTTCTCAGTGGATGTATTGTCTGAATGCAGGTCTTTCTACGTCGCAGGGAAGCAGTTTCTTGAATTCGTACATTTTCAGGGCTCAAACGTTATGCCACGAAAACCTCAAGACATTCCTGATGCCGAGCTCGCGGTCCTGCAACAATTGTGGGAGCGCGGCGCATGTACCGTCCGTCAATTGACCGAAGTTCTGTATCCAACAGGGCCTGGGTCACAGAACGCAACGGTTCAAAAGCTTTTGGACCGACTCGAAGCCAAGCAGTATGTCTCTCGTAATAGGGACTCTTGGCCGTATCTATTTCAGGCAACGGTCCAGCGTGGCGACGTCATTCGCAAAAGCCTGCAGGCAACTGCCGACAAGCTCTGTTCGGGTGCCTTGGCCCCTCTGCTGACCCATCTGGTCCGGACAGAATCTCTAAGTGTCGCGGATCGGGAATCTTTGCGAGATTTGCTGCAGGAACTCGACCAAAACCCGGAATCTGGCGCAAATCTTAATTAGCTGGTTGGAATTGATCTCAACCGGTCATCCCAAAAAACTCAGCAATCGTGGAATAGGCTTGTAAACCTTCTGCGTTTGCTGGCGTACGGACCAATGTCGCACTGAACCATCAAAGCGGCCTTGAAGTGTCTGTTGCCTGAGTCGCCTGAATCTGGCCGGGAATGACTTTGAGTTTTCCTGCGAAATTCGGGATCGTGAGACAGTCGCCAATCACTGAATTATGCTGTGCATTGCGATTCAGTTGCAAACAAGTGATTCCTTCAAAAGGGGCTTCGCGAATGGAGTCTTTGCGCTCATTCGCTTAACTTTGACGAGTTCCGCGTAAGAATTGATTCCGACTTGCGAATCTCTTGTGAGATTGGGGACGGAATTGTGGGATACCGCGCCCCTGCCTATCGATGGCAAGGACCTTTCAAACTCCGCGAAGTTGCTCACCCGGCCTCCATTCTCTCAGTTCGCCGACGTTGGCGTGATTCAATCTCCCGGAATATTTCTTTGTGCCGAGTCAGGCGGCGCGGTTACTAGCTGAATTAGACAAAATTGCGAAAATCGCCATGAAGCATCGCAAAGTAAAGACAGAATCAATTGCAATCTGTCTCAATATCTCAAACACGCTGCGTTACAAAGTAACTTCTTCGGATTGCCGGTTCACCAAGAATGTGAACGCGCCGACGGCTTGCCAGAACCCTCTTGCGTATCATGAATTACGATCCGGATAAAGAGGAATCTTGTTCAATTAGTGGGAGGTATTCGCCCTAAGCGGTTCAGTTGCGATTGGTTTTTGTGAAAGATTCCCGTCATCGAGCAACTGTAGTACTAATGACATATTGTCCGCTCCGTAGTTATTGTGACAATTGTAGAGTCTGATAATCTCGTTTGGATATAAAGAAATTGATCTGTGTTGGGAACGGAATCCCGTGTTGAGCGTCATACTCAAATCCAGACGGGCGTCAGAGTGCAGGGCAAACCCCAGTTTTGGGTTCAGAGACGTCGCGCGGCTGAGAACGGCACATTTCGAGCGGAAATCGCGAATTGCAGAGATGTGGCAGCCACTCTCCTGAGAAAATAACCCCAGTTTCAGCTGAGGAAGTATTGTGACGGCGCTTATCGAGATCGGATTACTGAATGCGCCTATCGCACTTTGTCTGGCTGGCACCGTGTTGCTGGTCGGACGATTCTGGAAACAACCAGCTCTGTTGCATGCCCTCTGGGTCCTTGTGCTGGTCAAATTGCTGATGCCGCCACTGGTCCAAGTCCCTTTGCCTTGGGAACTGCCGGATTGGATTGCAACTCAGACACAAATTGTTCCGAGTATTGCGGCAGATCATCAATCCGAATTGGTTTCAGATCTGCTTGCACAGTCAAGTGCTGGAAACGGATTGGCCGCCGGCGACGTTCAAGCTGAACTACTCAACAGTAACCCGCAGACATTTTGGCAAAGGCTCGTATCAACGGGTCTCCGGATTGGTCCGACACTCTTCGTGACAGTGCTGTGCATCTGGGCGATTGGATCGGTCATCTGGTTCTGTCTGGAAGGCTGGCGGATTGTCCGATTTGCACAGATTTTCCTGCGACATGCCCGACTGGCCCCCAAGCCAATGCAGCGTCATGCCAACAGTCTGGCAAGGGACTTGGGCCTGAGACGCTGCCCGGAAGTCTGGCTGTTATCGGCCGTAGTTTCGCCGATGCTCTGGTCGGTGGGAGGTCGCGCACGGATCTTGTTTCCCAGCCAATTGGTGACACAAATCGACAAGGGAGCGCTGGCGACGTTATTGACTCACGAGTTAGCCCACTATTACCGTGGTGATCATTTGGTTCGTATCTTAGAATTTGTCGTCACGGGCCTGTTCTGGTGGCATCCCGCAGTATGGGTCGCGCGACGTGAAATTGAGATCCATGAAGAGCAATGCTGCGATGCCTGGGTCGTCAGTCAGTTTCCCAAAGCGCCCCGACAATACGCCAATGCGTTACTGGCGGCGATCGATTTCCTATCCGAGAACCAAACCAGTCTGCCTGCTGCCGCGAGTGGGTTGGGCGATGCACCTTTGATTCGTCAGCGTTTGATTTTGATCATGCGGGGTGCCGCGCCGAAATCTTTAGGTTGGATGGGAAAAATCTTTGTCCTGTCGATGGCTCTACTGATTCCCGTCCAACTGCGTTTGTCGTCCAAGAACGTCAATGCAACTGCACTGGAGATTCCACCAGCGGTCCAAACGCAGCCGGTCGTATCCGCGACTCACATGCAAACCCAAAGACAGCAAACCCAAAGACAATCAGTCAGTCCCTCGCGATTTAAGGATTTTGATGGGACGAAAACAAATTTGATCCCTGATTCGCGTCTTTCAAATCGCCGCAGTCGTGCCACGGCTGTTGGTATGTTGACTCAGACCACTCCGCGGATGAAAACGGATCGATCGTCCAAGCGCAATCCTGCTGCCGGCCAGGCCGATTGGCTGGTGTGGGCGATGGCCACTGCGCCAAATCTGTTGAGTCGCGTCAGCGCCCACGATGACGGCAAGGTCTGGTGGCGGCATTTCTGTTCTGACCCAGTCGCAGATTTGAGCGCCTTCGATATCAGCACTGTCACTTATACGCCAGAAGGTCAACTGTTCGTGACAGGGTGCCGTGACGGAGCAATCCGCGTCTGGGACGCCACGAACGGTCAGCTAATCCGGACACTATCGGGCCACAAATCTGACGTGCGTGCCGTCGCCATTTCGCCACAGGGAGACTGGCTGGCTTCAGGCGACCAAGCCGGCGAAGTTCGCTTGTGGTCCGTTTTGGATGAACGGTCTTCGGAAATCCTTGCAAACTATTGCGCTCCGATCAGCAGCCTGGCTTTTTCCGGTGATGGCAAGACCGTGGCAGTCGCGACCGGGATTCAGCCAGATTCAAATCACACTCTGCAAATCCAGCCCAGCTCTGATGATCCCAAAGCGCCCATTGGTGGTCTGGTGGCCTTGTGGAGTGTCTCGGATCGAACTGAAATCAAGCATATTGGAACAGGCTCGCCACTCGCGGTCATCGCGTTTTCCGCCGATTCCAGCAGCCTTTCGGGGGCCGAATGGTCTGGTCGTGTGCTGACATGGAATGTCGGGTCCACCGAATTGCTGGGGACGAGCTTTATCGATCGTAAAACGGTCGCCGCCGCCGCATTCTCATCGGATGGTGGTACGATCCGCCCCAAAATCAGGCGAACATTCTAGGCTTGAACGTGCAAGTGACCAGCTGCGATGATCGTTGAGCAAGGTGCACCCGTTCGTTCTTGGGCCACCCAAATCTTCTTGCAATTCGAGTAGTGCTATGCCACGCCGCCCGACCTCGGATGATGCACTTGCCCACTTCAACGCGGGGTAGGAAATAACACCGTTTTGAACACTTTCCCAGCCAGGACCGGAACTGGGGCATGATCATCACCAGTCTCGGGAGCGGGACGTTCGAAATGGACTCCCAGCAGAATGACTTCGCCTTTGCCGACTGGGCGGGAAATGGCCGCCGAACTGCCGTTCGGATACCGTGCCAGAATTTCACATCCAGTGCCACCGACAAAACTCGGGCCACCACTATACAACGCGCGCTGGCCTGAGATGATTTCCAAGCCACGCCGCGTTCCTGCGGCGGTGACTGTGATGCTGACAGAGCCCGGCTTCGGAAAAACCGCCAGGCCAGGTACTGGACCTTCGGCCGTACCATCATATAGACCGAGCGGATAGGGATAGATCTTGCCCTCATACTTCGTTTCGCGCGAGATCAAATAAGCGCCGGCACAGATCGCCAGACAGCGGCCACCCCGTTCGACATAACCCTTGATGGAGCTCAATCCAGTCTCACCGGCGGCAGCCCATTGGAAGGGTGCCCAACCGCCCGGCAAAATCAGGGCCTGGTGAGCGTTCAAGACTTCCGGCCGCAATTGCGAGCGATCCAGCACTCGACAGGGAACACCCTCGGTTTCCAGGGCCTCGACGATCGAGCGTACTCCAACGTGCCAAACTCCCGCGTCGGCAAAAACTGCGACTTTCGCGGGAGCGGGAAGCAGTTGTCGCTCACGCGAAAGGATCCACCGGAGGTTCCGTTCCAGATTGTGATGGTCCCATTCAGTCATCCCGGCGACGGGAGCCGCCAGGATGGGAGCCAGACTCGGTTCCGCGGCAGGCGCAGCCGAAGACCGATTGATCACCACAATTAGCAGAGCCAAAATGCTGACATTAATCAGTCGGTGCATGATTATTTCTCGCGCGGGTACGGCTGTCAGGCCTGCAATTTGTAATCACCGTTTAGAATAGGACCTTTTCAGATCCGCGAAGTATCGCCTCAAAAACCGCGTTTGAGTTCCGAATTCGAACTTTGGAAACACATCCTATTCTCCTCATCATTCTCCTGACTCCGCAAGTGTTTGGATGGACTGCCGCGTTCATAGGATTGGATAAACGAATGCTGAATGTGCTAATATGTCGCAATAAATGGGGTGCGACATTCCCGCGTAACGAGTTCTGTCAAGAGTTGCACTAAAAGTCTGACAAACAACCTGGCGAGCGGTGGGTGTAAGCCCACTGGTTCCTGAGTTTTTGACTGGTTCAGAGTCTGTCTTGATAAGTCAATGATGTCGAGTAATGAGAAGCTGAACTGAGTGAGCCAATTCGCATGCTGGAAAACATGGACTCTTTAAGCGGTCCGGCCTCCGATGATTTGCGGTGCGAGGTCTGTGATCCCGCGACTTCGCCTGCTCGTTTACAAAAGCTCTGGAACAGCCGGTTTGAAAACCTCTCGATCTGGAATTTCGTTACAGCCGAAGTTTATGAGACGCTTGCCAGGCGGATGTTGGGGGCGAGTGCTCCATTGCTCGCTTTAGAAATCTCACACGAAGGTCTCAGAACGTGGAACAGGCATCTCTTGCTGAGGCAACTCAAAGGGTTGGCGCTGGCCCGCACGGGGGCCACGGAAGAAGCTCAGGAATTGCTTTCTCAGGTCTGGTTGGAACTGCAAGACCAGTCAAACGCCAATGAATTTCAGATTCAGGAGACGCTCGGAACTTTGGCTCGTTTGTCCAAAGACCGTGGTCTCGCGACCGCAGATTTGACTCTGCGCCGACATTTCTGGAGTCAGGCGTGCGAATTATACAGTCAGGCATACGCCCGCACGAACGGATATTGGTCAGGAATCAATACGGCGACTCTGGCAACGTTGCTGAATGATCCTGAACGGGCTGAGCGTGTCGCCACTCAAGTCCAGTCGCAATGTCTGAAACTCTGGCAAACGGAAGATTCACGAGAAGATACTTACTGGCTGCTGGCAACACTTGGCGAGGCCGCTTTAAACCGGAAACGCTGGGATGATGCGGAATCCTATTATCGCCAGGCTGGCGTCCAAGGACATAACAGGCCAGGCGACATGAATTCGACACGCACACAGGCCCGGCTCTTGTTGGAGCATCAGGGGCGCGACGCGTCGGTCCTGAATGACTGGCTGCCCTGTCCGAATGTGGCGGTGTTCGCGGGCCATATGCTCGACCGGCCAGATCGGCCCGACGAGCGATTTCCGGCCCGGCTGGAGACTGCGGTCAAGGCGGCAATCAAGATGTGGCTGAAACAGAACAACGTCCAAATGGGGTTCTCTTCAGCCGCGTGTGGCGCGGATATTTTGTTTCAGGAAGCGATCGCTGAATTGGGCGGAGAATCATACGTCATCTTGCCGTTCGGTGCCGATGAATTCATCCCCCAAAGTGTCGCCATCCTGTCACCCGAAGAGAATCCCAGTTGGATCCGCAGGGCTCGAGATGTTGTACGCCGCGCATCGCGAGTCGTGCGCGCGTCCAGTTCACAGCTCGTCTTCGGGAGTGCCTCTTATGACTTTGCGAATCAATTGATTAATGGATTGGCATTGATCCGCGCTGGGGAACTGTCGACCCGGATGTTGGGACTGGCCGTGTCGGATGGCAAGCCCGGCGACGGTCCTGGTGGCACCACATCAATGATCACCCGTTGGCATCAGATGGGAATTCCGGTTTCGTGTGTCGATCTGAGCGTGCTGCCAGCCGACGATACGGCTCCACTGGCAGTTCGTTCTTCCGTTTCTAAAAGCGAACTCTCTAGAGCGGATGCGGTTTCAGAAAACGCGGCGCCAGCGCCGCAACCCGAGTCCACTCTGATGGCGTTGTTGTTTGCCGATGCGAAAGGTTTCGGCAAACTATCAGATCGGGAAGCGCCCTTGTTTCGCGAGCATTTTCTGGGGCGCATCGCCCAATTGGCGAAACGATTTCCCGACACCATTGTTGTGCGTGAAACCTGGGGTGATGGCCTGTTCTTCGCGATCAAATCGGTTCGGGCCTCGGGCCAATTTGCGCTCGAATTGTCCGACCTGGTGAACAACACGTCCTGGAGTTCGCTGGGATTTCGCACCCCACTCCAACTGCGGATCGCACTCCATGCCGGCCCGGTCAGCCTGGGCACGAATCCGGTCACTGACGCCCCGAGCGTCAGTGGTTCGCACGTAAGTCAGGCCGCTCGCCTGGAACCGGCGACTCCGCCCGGGCAAATCTATGCCAGCGAAGCATTTGCCGCTCTGGCCGCGCTGGACGGTGTGACAGAATTGACTTGTCACTACGTCGAGCAACTGTCGTGGGGCAAGGATTTCGGTCGCTTTCCCGCCTACATCGTGCACCGGGCGATTCGATAGACTGGATCATGCGTGGCGAGCGGTGGGCGTAAGTCCACTGGCTCTTCGGTATTTTGTCTGCTTTTCAGACTCAGTCTCCGCGCCACTAGGCGGCAGCTGTTCAAATGCGGAGACGGGCCGCGAAAACCTCTCATTGGTGACCGCGAACCGGGTTAACATGACCGCCGCAAAGATGGTTCCGGCATAACGCAGCCCCCAGGATCACGAGTCCCAAACCGGCGTAAGCTGGCAAAAGGTGATGCAGACTTGTGTAGCCGACATGCCAGTGGATTAGGATCGTGGCAATATACGCCAGACATCCCGCAGAGGTCAGAGCCCACCAAAGCCAGGCATGGCCTCGGCGAAATCCCCATAATGATGAAAGCAACACGCAGACGCCGACTGCGAGCAGCATTCCGCCGAATGTCGCCCGGTCGTGGGCGATCAGTGGCACAAGTTGCGGGTGGGCTCCAAACAGCTGTTCGGAGGACGTTTGCATGAATTCCAGATCCTCTGGCACAAATACGGACGTGATGCCGACGGCCGCGATAACGGTGCCGGCGTCGATCATGACAGCACCGTTCACAATGAATAGCAATTGCCCCCATTGGCTGGAACGCCATGCCATGTCATTCGTTAATTCGGGTTCGACTGGATTCGAATACGGAGGCAGATCGCAATGAACTGCCATGATCAGCAATTGAAAGAGAATTGCCGTGACAAATGCATGAAAAGGATCGAAGTAACCGAATCCCAGGAACAAGAAGAAGCTGACGAAACCACTCGACGCGGAAACAATGACCGCCTTTTTAGCCCAATGCATCCCGCGCCGCATTCCGAACACGGAAAGTGCCAGATACAGAATCCCGATCGCCAGCATGGTGCCGGCCAATGTCACGCGGTCGTGGGCCATGAAATGTAATAGTCGTTCATTAATTGCCAGAAGGTCGCTGCGGCTCAGCCCCGACATTGCCTCGTCGTAGGGCATGACGACTCGAGTCGCCGCGATGATCATGGCCAGCAGGCCCCCGA
>JAQGHT010000544.1 GCA_028291565.1 Planctomycetaceae bacterium
ATCACATTGACCAAACAACTGGAAAGTGTACAGGCGATGATTGCAGCGTTGTCGGACGAATGAAGTTTGGTGCCTGGCTGACGTCCGGCGTCAACCGGATGGCCAATTCGTTGCGGAAGGGTGTGGCATTAATTTCTGACAATTCGATCAGTCGCAGGAGCCCCAAAGGGTGCCCTGCACACGGTTCGGGGTTTCAGTGAATTCGGAACCGGATGTGAGCGCGTTCCGGCTGATTTTGCCGGCAATCCTTGCCAGAATCTGCGTACGAAAATGTTGTTCTGACCTTGAAACTCCGAACATCACCCGTGAAGGTGTTCGAGCAGGAGACTTTCGCGTGCTTGTGCCGATGGAATTACACCGGATCATCATCAGTGATATCCGCGATCAACAAGTGGTCTATCTACGGGAAGTGGATGGAGAACGTTCGTTTCCAATCTTGATCGGTCTGTTTGAAGCCACCAGTATCGACCGCCGGGTGCGTCAAGTGCCGCAGCCTCGTCCCGCGACGCATGCCTTGATGAAGCAGATGCTGGAAGAACTGGAAATCGAAGTTGATAGCGTAGTCATCAACAACTTGATCGACCACACCTATTACGCGGTGATTCGAGTCAAACGGAACGGCGAGATCGTCGAGATCGACAGTCGTCCGAGTGATGCGATCGCGCTGGCCGTCCAATACTCTCCCGCGTTGACGATCTATGTGGAAGACTCAATCCTGGACCAGGTCACGTGATCTCAAAACGAGATGTCTCGACCGGGTGAGCGGTGTCAGGCGAATCGTTTGGCGACGTGCAAATCAAGCGGACGGACCGGAACTTGGCAATATCGGTCGCAACGTGCATGCGACCGGTCCCGACTGAGTTGTGACGGAAACTCGGCATCCTGTGCGAATTCGCCCGTCCTTCCACACTTGTGATTCTGATTCAATTCAGAAACAATGCATATGTGGCGAATTGAGTCGATTGAGCGATTTTTGCCACGCTCAATGACTTTAGAGTAGCTGCTGATAAATTGATGCCGATGAATCTCAATTGATTCTTGGTGAGATTTTTTGAAACATGCTCGAAGTCCTGCCTGATTGTCAACCCTCCAGATAATGGTCTCCAGTAAAGCGGGACCAAATGCTACTTCAAACGGCGAGAATTGCCTGACGTCATTTTCGCCAACATGTGAATTCGTAATCCATTACGACCAACCTGCCTCTGGTGAGTCTGCATTCAGGGTGGTTCGTTTCCTTGGCGAGGAGTCTCCCGATGACTGAACCCGCGATATCCTCTTCCAGTGATATTTCGACAAGCGAGCCCGCTCGGCGCGGTTTCCTCTACAAAGCCTTCACAATCGTGATTGGAGCCGTGGTTGGAATTACTCCGGCGCTAGCGGGAATCGTGTTCTTTTTCGATCCGCTCAGAAAACGCAAAGCTGCCGGAGGCTTTCTGAAAGTTGGACGACTCGATTCTGTCCCTCAAGACGGCACCCCAGTCCGCTTTACCGTCATCGTCGAACGACGTCAGGATGCGTGGACGACGTATCTCAACGAGCCCATTGGTGGTGTTTATGTCCGTCGCGATGGCGAGGAAATCGTCGCTTTCAACACGACATGCCCCCATTTGGGTTGTGCCGTGGACTACCTTCCCGGCCGCGGACAATATCTCTGCCCGTGCCACGATAGTGCCTTTGCGATCGACGGAAAGCGTACGAATAAGACTCCGCCGCGAGATATGGACCGCCTCGAAGTTGATACGGACAAATTAAAAGCCGGCGAAGTCTGGGTCAAGTACCAGGATTTCAAGACAGGTGAAGAACATCCTGTGCCTAAAGTCTAAGATTACAAGCAGTTAGATTCCCATAGAATACGCGTTTGAATCCATCAAGGTGGTGTCAAGATCGAAGTCGCAACTCACCTAGCAGCGACAACTCGCCGCTGAATTCTCGCAAGGGAACTCCTGGAACAGCGACAATTGATCGCGTGGAGTTCCCCAACGCGAATTGATCAGACCGAAGCATTGGCTCTGCTTGGGTGAAATGTCCAGGAATAGCCGAGCCGCGACAGGAAGGCGACGGATAAGAATGTCCGTCCTACGACTTGAGGCGACGGACAGGAATGTCCGTCCTACAAATTGATGTCGAGCCGATTTCAAATCTCGCCGTAAGAGAGAAAATAAATCATGAAAGCAGTTCTGGATTGGCTGGATCATCGAACAGGCTATCGGGAATTGATGCATGAAGCCCTCTACGAACGCGTTCCAGGCGGAGCTCGCTGGCGCTATGTCTGGGGCAGCACGCTCGTTTTCACCTTCAGCGTGCAGATGATCACGGGCTTTTTTCTGTGGACTGCTTACAGCCCCAGTGCTCAAACGGCCTGGGAAAGCGTCTACTACATCGAACACGTGATGCAGTTCGGAAACGTGGTCCGTGGCATCCATCACTTCACGGCACAGGCAATGATTGTCTTGATGGCCTTGCATCTGATGCAGGTGATTATCGATGGGGCCTACAAGGCACCCCGGGAAGTGAATTTCTGGCTCGGATTGATCCTGATGCTGATCGTCCTGGGCTTGTCGTTGACCGGCTATTTGTTGCCCTGGGATCAAAAAGGCTATTGGGCGACGCAGGTTGCGACAAATATTGCGGGCGGCACGCCTGTCGTTGGAACTGAAGTTCAGAAAATGGCGGTCGGCGGGGATGTTTACGGCCATCTCACGTTAACGAGGTTCTTCGCCTTGCACGCCGGCTTGCTGCCGTTTCTGCTGATCGCCTTTCTCGTCGTCCACATTGCCGCATTCCGGCGCCACGGGATCACGGTTCCGGATCCCAAGCGAAGGCCCCCGGTTTACTTCTGGCCAGATCAGGTCTTGAAAGACGCCGTGGCGTGTCTGGCCATTCTGGCGACAGTTCTGGTGCTGGTCTTCTGGAAAGGCGCTGAATTGGGCGCCCCTGCGGATCCGTCTGAGAATTATTCGGCCGCCCGTCCTGAATGGTACTTCTTGTTCTTGTTCCAGTTGCTCAAGTACTTCGAAGGCAAATATGAACTGATCGGAACCATGGTGATCCCAGGGATCGTGATGACGGTCCTGTTCCTGATGCCCTTTATTGCCAAGATTCGTGGCGGCCACGCCTTCAACCTCGGCTTCATTTCCATCCTGCTGGCCTGTTGTCTGGGGCTGACGATTGTCGCGTCCAAAACTGACTCGGACGATCCGAAATACCAAGCCGCGGTCGCCGAAGCGAAGCGAAATGCCGAACGGGCCGTCGAACTAGCTCAGGGGCCGCAGGGAATCGGACGTGAGGGAGCCTTGCCATTATTGCGCAACGATCCATTTATCCAGGGCCCCAAACTCTTCGCCAAACACTGCGCAACGTGTCATCGCTATGACGGGAAGGATGGCACGGGGCGCGACGTCCTGGCCAAAGAAGACGGCCAGGAAGTAATCGCCAAACCCAGCGCCACAGATCTCGGAAATTTCGGATCCCGGGAATGGATGAAAGCTGTTCTGACTGATTTCGCCACACTTCTCAAAGATACGGAATATGCTTCTTGGGAAGGTAAACCGCTCGGAAAACACTTCACCGATCCGAAGCGCCGGATGGCGGGTTGGGCGGCTGAGCATGGTGCAAAGTTGAAGCCTGATGAAATCGAGAACCTCGTCGAGTTCATGGTGGCTCAAACAGGCCGGGAACTCAAACCCGCACTGGACCCCAAGAAGGTCGACGCAGGCCGTACGTTTTTCCTGGAAAACGACAACGCTTGCGGTAATTGTCATGCGATGAGCGAAGCCAAAAAAGACGGTCCTCTGGAGGAAATCGCCAGCGGTGATGGCGGTGCTCCTGACTTGACCGGCTATGGTTCAGACAGCTGGCTCAAAGGCTTCATTAAAGATCCCGGAACAGAAAAATTCTATAGCAAGCGGAACCGCATGCCGGGATTCGGTGATCGGCTTTCCGAAAAGGAGTTGCAGATGCTGGTCGACTGGATGCGGCATCAATGGTACGAACCAAAGTCTCAGGAAGAGAACGCCAAGAGCGAGTGATGAGAACTTCGTGCGGCTTGGATGTTTAATTCGAACCAAAGGCGAGTGCCTGCGGTCAAGTGAGTTAGCGCCTTGCTGAAGCCGGGACCCCCATGTTGGAGTCTCGGCTTCTAGCAGATTGACGACGCACGATTCGCGTTTTTGCGGGCTCGTTCAGATCAGGCATTCCGCTTTATGCTCTAGCGTTTAATGGAGTTGCCTCCGCGTTCCAAGCCATCGGCGGCGCCAGAGGGCACGGCTCTAACATGATCAACCCGCTTGCAACTGTTGCTCCAGTGTTTCGATCAAGTCGCAGACTCGCCACGCCTGAGTTCGAATCACAATCGGCTCCAGCTCGCCCATAGAGGCTTGAATCTTCTTCTCAGCTGCGATCACGGTGCTGTGATTGCGTCCTCCGAAATGCTGGCCAATTTCCGTGTACGCAGCCCGCGTGTGCTTGCGTGCCAGGTACATCGCCAGCATTCTCGGCTGACTCAGAGATTTCTGTCGTTTGTTCGACTTCAGATCTTCAATTGTGACTCCGAACATTGAGCAGACAGCCTGCTCGATGTCGACCATGTGGATGACTCGAATGCAGTCGCGTTCCAGGTCCGCCAACGCATTCCGGGAAGCCGTCAGACTGAGCCGTCGTCCCTGCATTCTCTGGTAGGCGAGTAACGTATTGAATGCCCCTTCCAATTCTCGAACGTTGTTTCGAAAGCGGTCCGCGACAAACTGAAAGACTTCCGGAGCAAAATCGGCGCCTGATCGGAAGGCTTTATTCTCCAGGATCCGTCGCCGAGTCATGACGTCCGGCGCGTCGATCCGACACACCATGCCAGCGAGAAATCGGGTCCGCAATTCGTCACTCATTTTCGTGAGCAACCGCGGATGTCCGTGCGCGGCGACGACGACCATGCGACCGTGTGATTCGAGTTGCTGAATCGTAAACAGGAATTCTTCCTGGATCCCGCGCTTGCCGTCCAGAAAATCAATGTCGTCGACAATCAGAACATCGATTGACCGAAACTTGTTGCGAAAGGTTGGCAACTTGTGATCTCGCAGCGCTTGCGTGAAGAAATTCGCGAACGCTTCGGCAGTCAGATAGACAACCTGGCGGGACGGAAAACGCTGCTTGAGATCACGATGAATGCCTTCCAGCAGATGCGTCTTACCGACGCCAACTGGACCATGCACAAACAATGTCGTGAACTGGACTCCAGGAGCCTGGCACACCTGGCGGGCGGCGGAGAGGGCGAATTCGTTGCAAGTCCCTTCAACAAGCTCCATCAGGTCGGCAAAACGCCGGCCGGGGCGTGGCGGTTCATCGACCGGCTTGACTTTCGCCAGGGTCAACGGGGATTCTTTCGTGATACGCGAGACAGACGGAAGCGGCCGTTCGGTGACCTTTTCAACTGTCGACTTCTCTGCAGTCGTCTTCTCCGGCGCAGACTTTGGGCCCGGCGTGCGAGATGTCGCCTTGAAAACATCAACAGGCTCAGGCTTCGACACGCTTGGACGTGACGACGACGAACGAGTCGACGCTGTACTTGACTGCAACGAAAGCGCTTTCCCGCTGCCGGCCGACGCCGCTGGCTTTGAATTTGATCCGGCAGCACGTTCCGGTTGAATTGCCGTCTGGGATATAACAGCTTGCGGTTTGGAATCGCCGACAGTTGTTGTTCGAGCGACGATTACCGCAGCCGCAGCGGCGACATTCAAGGACATTGGGATCGGCGCAGCGGAGCCCGCTCGTGAAATCCGGCATAGATCACGCAGTGCTTCGCGACTGCCATCAGACGGATTTTCCAATATGGCCAGGGCGGCTGATGAGGGCGAATCCAAGGCGGCCGAAATCTCGGACACGATGCAATGCGGACTGGAGTCTGCCATGCCACTACTGACAAGATTGTCAGGCATGGAATGTGCGTGAATTCGCACCAGCCGGTCTCCCGGCAATGACAATCCTTGAGCCGGGAGCACCACTTCGCCGGACTTCGCGGACTGTGATTCGGTACGGACTTCGAACCGGATATTGGCTTCCGCGCCAATCACGGCACGTGCGGCGGCCAGCAATCCTGGGCGAAAGTTCTGCGACATCCAGTTGACCAGGAATGGATTGGAGACGGCGACGACCACCTCGTCGCCCTCCAGCCAGACCTGAGTCTGCTTCTGAAACCAATGTTCATATCGTTTTCGACCTATTGTCGCAGCGAAATCGCGGAGAATCAGTTCCTCCGGCGAGACCCTGGTCGAAACCAGGGCCAATTTCTCGGGCTGCATCGTGCCACCCCCCCAAGCGCGCACACGATCTCCTATCTCAGCCGATCCGGGATGGCTAAGCGCAGACCAAGACCGTGACCGGCATCGGTTGCAAAAAGATCGTTCGCTACTTTAATTGGGATCAAGATTGGGGACGGCTCACTCCGAGGCAGCACCATCTTGCCTCGGAGGGAGTCGTGAATCACTCACTCAGTGGTCGAATCCTAACGCCCGCGGAACGTTCCGAAAAGCGAACAGAGTGAATTCTTTTTTCTTTTCTTGGCCAAAAATTCACGCTGCGTTAACTCAAGCAGAGCGAAGACTTTGAGCCATGCTAAAACATGCCGTCAAGTGACCCGACCTGTGCACAAGCTGTGGAGTCGGAACCCGCGTATTGGCTGTTTGTCCAGACGTGAATCTGTTTCAAAAACCGCTCTTCAAAACCGCATGTTTCATAAAGGCTTTTCGCGGCGATGTTTGAGGCATCCACCGCAACCAGCACCCCCTCGGCCCCGGAAATTCGAGCACTCCACAGGGCGTCACTGACGAGCGCGATTCCAAATCCCTGTTTGCGAAACTTGGGAGTGACTCCGAGGTAAAGAAGCTCCCACACCTGCTGATCGCGATGATCAGCACAAAGCACGATGCCCATATCTTCGCCAAGTACGTGAAAGAGCTGCCATAACGCAGGATCGAATGAACCCGCCAGTCGATGTGATGCCAAACACTCGGCGGCCGTACGCCGGCCTTGCAATCCTTGACAGTCCTGACTTGAGGCATACGTCTCGCGCATGACAAGTTCGAATCGATCCGCCGTTTCTTCTGAATAGAGGGTGAATTCGCAATCATCAGGCAACGGAGCGTGTGGAATGTCAACCAAAAGATGCTGCAAGCACAGCAATTGGGTCAGCGCTTCAAATCCCACCGTCTCCAGAAGTTCATGACATTGACGGCTCTCAATGGGAGTAACGCATTGGGCCAGCCTGGCATTTGAA